>JALYUO010000788.1 GCA_030853735.1 Chloroflexota bacterium | reverse complement strand
GCCGTCACCGTGGCCGTCGCCGTCACCGTGGCCGTCGCCGTCACCGTGGCCGTCAGGGTCGGCGTGCGCGTTGGCGGCGGGTTATTACAGCCACCCACCTGTAGCGTGTAGGATGCACAGATCGTATTGGCGACGATGCCGTTTACCACCACGACGAAATCTGTCCCGGCGGGCACATTGAACGACGTGCTGGTGGTGCCGCCGAAGTTCGTGCTGGTGGCCCCATCGGCCAGATAGTTCTCACAGGCAGCAGTCGGGTTAAATGTGCCCGAGTAGACCGCTAGCTGGACATCGCATAGACTGCTGAGAACAGCAGTCACACATTGCGCCGTCGCTCCCGTGTTGGTAAAAGTATACGCATCGTAGAGAAACGGCGCTGGGTCGCCGGATGGGCCGGGACAGACGTGCGGAGTGTTGCAGGTCGGAGCAGTTGTGCCACGCGCTAGCCGCTGGTTCGCCTGGGGGTCGCCGGCGATGAGCGATCCCATGATGGTCGTGGTGACGGCGCACGGCGTACCCACCGCCGGCACCGCCGGCAGGCCACCCACCGCGATCTGCCCCGCCGGTTCGGCGACGGCAGGGATCGCCCTCACGGTCGCCGGCGGAGTGGGCCACCCACCTAGCACGACCAGCAGCAACGCACCAAACAGCACAGCCACGCCCCAATGCAACTTCGACATCGCGTAGACTCCTCTCCTGAGACAGCATGGGCAACGGTTGCTAGAATGATCCGTGGCAGCGCGCGAGCCGCAGCCCGGCCTACCACGCCAGCAGCCCTAGCAAGTGCCGTACCGGCAACCCCATCGCTGTAAGAGGGGTAGGAGGGGGGCTGCCGCTGGTGGGAGGGGGCTGCCGCCCCGCGACAGTGCGCGCCGGCCCCCCTCTCCCCCAACCCCCTCTCCCCTGCGAGGCAGAGGGGGAGTCAGATGGCGCAGTGGGCGGCACCGTCGTGGTCCTCCATAGACCCCCCCTAGACTCCCCCTTCCTTCGTAGGGAAGGGGGTTGGGGGGTTAGGTCCGCCTGCGTGTCGCCCGCCGCGCTGGAGTGTAGGAGGCGGTGCCCCCGGCGACCGTCGCCCGCCGACCAAAATTGCCTGGATCGATTTTAGCATAAATGATTGACAAAGATCGTGAATTCAGGTACAATGTAAGAATGTCGCATGGTGCCGTGTTCCGGCAGCGTGCGGCTATAGTGCGGTGAAACTTTTAGGTAGCAGGGATCGTTATATAAGGGAAAGGCTCATCCGAACCGCAGGGTCCGGGGGGTCTGTGCGCCATGGTCCGCTCTTTTGAACCAACACGCCAAGAAAGGATGAGCTCCCAAATCCGACACTGGCGCGGCTGGCCGTAGGGTCGCCGCGTGAAGCTGGGCCAGGGTGGCGACAGTAGCGATGGAAGCCGTGACGCGGTATGAAGTTTATGAGTTTGAGGATCTCGATTTCCAGACTTTCGAGGGCGAGGAGCCCGCGCAGGTCGAATTGGAGTTAGTGGAAGAGGAGCGCGCAGTGATGGAGTTAAACGAAAGCCGCCACCCCGCCGGGAACGGCGCGGCAGAAGATGATCTCCTGCATCTTGAGCCGATCAGTGGCTTCGACCACAAAAGCGCAGAAGACTCCGTTGGGATGTATTTACGCGAAATTGGCCGGGTGTCGCTCCTCTCGGCCAGCGACGAGATCGCGTTGGCGATTTCGATGCAGAAAGGCAAGCGCGCACTGCAAATGCTGGAGACGGTGGACGACTTGACCTATGATGAGCGCCACCGCTATCGCACCGACCACGCGCGCGGCGTGGCTTCGCGCCGCCGCCTGATCGAGGCGAACCTGCGCTTGGTGGTCAGCGTGGCCCGTAAGTATGCCGGGCGCGGCATCTCCCTGCTCGATCTGATCCAGGAGGGCAACTTCGGCTTGCTGCGCGCGGTAGATCGCTTCGATTACCGCAAAGGCCATCGCTTCAGCACCTACGCCACTTGGTGGATTCGCCAAGCCATCACGCGGGCCATCGCCGACCAAAGCCGCACCATCCGGCTGCCGGTCCACATGGTCGAAGCGGTGGGGCGGCTGACCCAGGTTTCGCACCGGCTACAGCAGGTGCTGGGCCGCGAACCGACTGCCGACGAGATCGCGCAGGAAATGCGGATCACGGCGGACAAGGTGCGCCAGATCGTGGGTGCCTCGCAGCAAACCGTGTCGCTCGAAATGCCCATCGGCGAAGAGGAAGATGCCTCGCTCGGTGACATCATCGAGGACCGCAACTCCATCGCCCCGGCGGAGGCCGCCAGCCACCAGATCCTGAAAGAGGAAGTGGCCGATATGCTGGGCACGCTGACCCCGCGCGAACAGCGCGTGATCCAGCTGCGCTATGGCCTGGAAGACGGCTACAACCGCACGCTGGCCGAACTAGGCGAGGAACTGGGGGTGTCGCGCGAGCGCGTGCGCCAGATCGAGGCCGAAGCCTTGACCAAGCTGCGCGCGGCCAAAGAGACGCGCCGCCTGAAAGAATATCTGGATTAGCCACTTTCGGGGGACACAGCCCCCTCCTACGAGCCACTTTCGGGGGACACAGCCCCCTCCTACAGGCCAATACAGACCGGGTGACGCGCGTTGCCCGGTCTCTTTTTGTGCGGGGGTTTAGGGGCGGGCGGGCGCTACTGCACGTTGGGGTTGGGCGTGGGCGTGGTGACGGGGGCGCGGGCGCGCACGGCGGCGGCCGCGGCGGTTTTGCCTTGTTGCTCCAGCGCAGCGGCCCAGACGCTGAAGGCATTCGCATTCTGCGGATCAAGCGCGGCGGCGCGTTCGGCCACGGCAGCGGCTTCGGGATAGCGGTCTAGGCGCAGCAGGGTGAGGGCCAGATCAAACTGAGCGACCGCGTTGGCCGGCTCCATCGCCACCGCCCGCTGATAGAGCGGCAAGGCATCGCTAGGTTTGTTCGCCCGCGAAAACTCCACGCCCTGATTGACGAGATCGCCGGCAAACACCACCTGATCGCGGTTCATGGCGGCTAGGGCGAAACTGCCGGCGACTAGCAGGCCCAGCAGCGCCGACTCCAGGCCCAGGCCGCGATCCGGCGCGGGAGCCGCGACCAGCCGCCGGCCCAACAGCCAGGCCAGCGCGGCCCCCGCGATCATGCCGCCCAGGTGCGCGCTGTTGTCAATGTTGCCCGACGCGCCATAGGCCAGCACAATGCCCGCCCAGACCAGCATACTGTTGCGGATGGAGCGCGCCTGGGCAGTGCCGATCAGGTGGCTCACCACCGCGCCCGCTAGGATCAGCCCGCTGATCGCGCCCGATGCGCCCGCCGCGACAATCGGCGCGGTCCAGTGCCAGGCCAGCGAGAGCGCCGAGCCGCCCAGCCCGGCCACCACATAGAGCAGCACAAAGCGCGCCCGGCCAAAGTAGCGTTCGAGCAACGGCCCCACCTGGAGCAGCGCGATCATATTCATCAGGATGTGCAGGGGATTCAGGTGGATGAACATGGCGGTCAGCATCCGCCAGACCTGGCCCTCGCGCACCAACGGGGCATACAGCGCGCCCGCCTGCACCAGCGTGTGGGTCGAGAAGCCGCCAAATTCGCGGTCGCCCGCACTCACCAACATCAGAGCATAGATCAGCACATTGAAGCCGATGATCAGGTGCGTGGTGCCGAAAGTGCGGCGCGGGCGGGCGGCGGCTAGTGGGCCGATTGGATGACCCCCAGCTTTTCGGTCAGCGTTGCCGCGTCCAGCGTTCCCACCTGGATGTGGCGGATCACGCCCTGGCGGTCAATGAAAAAGCTGGTCGGGATGGGCACGACACGGTACAGATTCTTGACCGAACTGCTGCCGAGGTTGTCCGGCAGCAACGAAAAGGTGATGCTGTATTCCTTCTGGAAGGAGCCGATAATGTCAGGGTCGCTTTCGACCGCGACACCCAGCACCGTCACGCCAGTGCCCGCGCCCCCCGCTGCGGCTTTGGCCCGCGCATAGGCGGCCTGGATGGTCGGTATCTCTGTGCGGCAGGGTTCGCACCAGGTTGCCCAGAAGTTGATCAGCACCGGTTGCCCGCGCAAGGCCGCCAACGTGACCGGCTTGCCGTCCTTATCGGGCAGCGTGAAATTGGGGGCCAGCGCCCCTACTCGTGGTGCGGTTGGCTCATCCGGCACGCTGAAGCGCTCAACTTTGCTGGTCCTTTGCAGTTGCGTCACCCAGTCGTTGATCTTGCTGTCGCGCGCATCCGCCGTCGTAGCGCCGGCAGTGACGTTGAGGCCAATATATTTGTTGACCAACAACACATCCCGCTGTTCGGCATAGAGATCGGCGCGCGTCAGCCCGTAGCCTTTGAGCGCCACATCCAGCTCCGCCGGCGTTTTATCGTTTTGCGTCACTAAGGTCTCGACAAAGGGCGCGATGTCCGCATCACTGACGCTAATCCCGGCGCGGGTGGCATCCTGGGCGCGCATCCGCACATCAATCAGGCTCTCCAGGGCGCTGTTGCGGCTAGGGGTCTCCTCTTTGCCGTTCAGCAGCGCGGTCAGCGCCCGATTGACCAGGATCTCGCGGTCTACCTGGGCGTTGGTGATCACCTCGCCGTTAACCCGCGCCAGGGCATCAGCCGGCGGCTGCGCGCTGACCCAGGAGAAAGCGAAGAGGGCGACCACGATCAGCCCGGCGGCCCCCAGCAAGCCGGCCAGCACCCGGTTTTGCTGCGCCCCCGCCCGCGCCGCGCGTGAGGCCAGCGCGGGGAGCGGCACAGCAACCGACGGTGCGGGGTTCGTGTCCACCGCGCGCTGCCCACGCCGGATCTCGACCCCGAAGCCGGGGTCGGCAGACTGCTTCGAGGATGCGTTCTTCATGACTATAACCCCAACTGCCACTGCGGCAAGAACTGATTGAGCCAGGTCACGCGGTCGGAGACCAGCAGCAGGCCCATCACCAGCAGCAGCGCGCCACTCACCAGCGAAATCGGGTTCAGCCCGGCCAGCAGGGTCAGCCCGGCCACCCGCAGATCAAACGTCCGCATCATCACCTTCCGCAGCCAAACGGTGAGTTGCCGCCCGACCAGCGCGGTGAGGATGAAGGGGATGCCGAGGCCCAGCGAATAGGCCAGGAACAGCGGCATGGTCGCGCTGGGCGGCTGATTAGCGGCCAGCGTCAGCATCGCGCCCAGGATGGGGCCCACACAGGGGGTCCAACCGAGCGCGAAGCCGGTGCCGATCAGCAGCGAACGCAAATAGCCGAGCCGCTTGCTGGGCTTCAGTTCCAGCCGCTTTTCGTAGTTGAGCAAGGGGATGTTGAATATGCCGAGCGTGTGCAAGCCAAACACGATCAGCAGCACGCCGCTGATCCATTGCAACAGCACGCGATTATCCTGCATCAGGCTGCCCAGCAGCGTGGCCCCCGCGCCGAAGATCAGCACAAAGACCAGCGAAAAGCCCAACACAAACGACAGCGCGTGCAGCAACACCACCGCCCGCGGAGCCAGCAGGCGACCACTTTGCTTATCCAGGGAGGCACCGGTCATATAGCCCAGATACACCGGCACCAACGGCAGCACGCACGGCGAGGCGAACGAGATAAAGCCCGCCCCAAACGCCACCGCCAAGTTCAGTTCAATGCCACTAGCCATAACTCTCCCGTCGTAATACGTAATGCGTAATACGTAATGCGTAATACCTATATGGTTAGGACTTTCGCTTGTGCTGCCCACCAACTGCTTGCTTAGTGCCTGACTCAGGCATTCCAAGCGAAAGTCCTAATGGTACAATATCGCCGCCGTAATGAACACGCATTACGTATTACGCATTACGTATTACGCATTACGCATTACGCGCGGCGGCGCGGCAAGCCAAGCGCGGCTCTGATCCAGGGTGAGACCCACCAGCGGATAGAGCAGGCGCACCACGGCATAGCCGAACAAGGTGCCGGTGAAGATGCGGAGCCACCAGTTGAGCGTGCCGACCGCATCGCCCACGGAGAACGTGCCGAACAGCCCGCCGGTCAGCGTGTCAAACCAAGCGTTGGTCTCGCGCAGGCCGAGCAGGTGGCTGAATCCGTCCACGCCCAGCGGCACCAGAGCCAGCACAAACAGCGGCCACGCGATGGGCCGCAGCAGCCAGCCCAGCCGCCCCGTGTACCCGCCCTGGCGTGCCCGCGCATAGAGCAGGCCGCCGACAAAGATCGTCGTGTAGATCGCGCTGTTGCGCCAGCAATAGGCCACTTGGTAGCCAAACAGAAACGCCGCCCGCTCCGGCAGTTGGTGGCAGAACAGCATATAGGCGGTGTAGATCGGGTTGGCGAGCGTCCACCAGCCCAGCCGGGCAAAAATGGGGGCCAGCCAGGGTAGGATGACAAACACGCCCAGCAGCGTATTCACCGCCGCCGCCCAGTGTCCGCCCAGCCCGTTGCCCGCCCGATCAATCACACCGAACACCCCAGTAGGCGGCGGGTAGGCGTAGTTCGGAGTTCGGAGTTCGGAGTTCTGAATTACCGGCGGGAATGTCGCTACGCTTGCTGCGCCGGGGTCGAATGTCGCCGCACTGCCGGCTGGGCCCGTCGCCACACTTGCTGCGTCGGCGCTTGCCAGGGCGTGGAACAGCTGCGCGCGGTCCAGCGACGCGGGCGCGGTCAAGGGCGGCCCAGCGGCCACCACCACCACCGGGATCGTCTCATGGTAGGCCGCAAACCACGCCGGCTCGTCCAAGATATTGCGCTCCTCCAGCGGCCACGCCGCCCAGGCGGGGCGCGCCGCCAGCAAGGCACGCAGGTGATCGCGCGTGGTGTCGCACAGCGCGCAGTTAGGCTTTGTATAGAGCAGGATCGTCGGCATTGGGCCACATACTTTCACAGTAGCGGCCCCCGGCAGGGCGGGGTGCCACCATAGATACCATTATACCCGCGCCCGTGCGGAGCGTCAAACCCGCGGCGGGCGCGCACAGGGTGATTGCATCTAAATTAGGCATGAGGTCGCAGCTTGGTCAGCGGTCGGATCTCTGCTCCATGCCTGGGGCGTGGTCCCAGATCTAAGCGGTTCGGGCAAGAATCTGCCTCGTCGTGCCTAATTTAGATGCAATCACCCTGCGGGCGCGCAGCGCGCAGATCCGAGGTCGCACATTCAGTATAATAGATGCGAATGTTGTCTTACAACTACTTGACAGCTAAGGCGCGCCGGTGCTATACTCGTCTTGTCTATCCCACACCAGCAGCCCGGCCAGGAGGTAGCGGTCATGGCGCAAGCCAACAGCGCCAGGGCACGTCCCAGTCACGGCGGGAGCGCCGCCGGATTCCCCGGCGCACCCAGCTACTCAGGGCACCGGGAACCGCTGGGATCCGGCGGCGGGGCATAGCGAACCAGCCCAGACCAACGCAGCGCCAAACACCAGCAGCCCAAATGGGACTGCATCGCAAACCGCACGCGTGCGGCCCGCAGGTCCGGCCCGCCCCAGCGCAACCACGCGGCAGAACGGCGCGCCGGTGCGCGAGGCCGCAGGTCTGGTGGGACCGGGCGGCGGCCGACAGGGCTTCACAATGGGCAAGGGGGCGAAAAAGCGTACCCATGCCGCTGGTGAAATCCACGCCAGTGAACTAAGTATGGCAACGGACCCGGCGGCCCTGGAGCAGCAGCAGCAACTGGCGGAGCGGCAGGCGTTGGCCGCACTGACTGCTGCCGAACGGGGCAACGTGAATAGGGTGCTGATCGGCGACCAAGCCAATGCCTTCGGGACCGCTAAATCCGGTAAGAGCGTCCACATTGATGTGATTGCGATCACAAAAGGGAACAAGTATATGCTCTCGCAAGCGATGGATCAATCCGTTGAAGAAGCCCTTATTCGGTTAGAAGATACAGGAGCCGCATTAGGCCATGAGCAGGTAACAACCTATACCTTGATTGCGCCGGAACAGATCACAGATCCCCTCTATAGTGTAGAAAAGGGCATCATATACGAAGGGCATGGGAGCCAGAAAACTCCCTATCTGATCCATGGCAAGCCTGTGCAAGTGGTGTACACGCGAGGGCAGGGAGCGAGCGCCCACCCCAGTCCGTAAGGATAAGGAGACTTCCAGTATGGGGACCGAACTCAGTGCCCGCTTTTACTACCAGCCCGGCACGACCACTCCTGATGAACTCTTTTGTCAGTTAGTAGATGGGCTGGCTACTTGGCCTCATACCGATCTTGATTGGTTTGGTTTCAAAGTTGCTGATGAGCAACTTGGTAACCGTGTTCTGAACGTCACGAAGACTCTGTCGGCCGCCCAAGTGCAAGCGACGGCGCACGGCTTTAGCGCAGCCACGCTCATGTTAATGGTCAATATGTCCTTTCCTTGCTGGTGGGTCGAGAATGCTGAAGTCAAAGAGGGTGCGTCTGCGGTCCAAGTCTGGGCCTTTGGCGACCGCTACGGCGGTGTGGACGGCGCAGATCGGCCTTTGGAAGGGCACGCCAAGCTCAACTTTGGCCTCGTTAGTCCGTATTTGCTGCAGCCAGGGGACACGCCACGGGCGCAAGCCGCTAACCGCTATGTCGAAGAGAACCTCGAACAGCTCACCGACCTGCTCTTCCACTTAGTGACCCGTATGCAGCCCGACTCGCTAAAGCTGTATACCACCGCTGGGTACTTCGTACCGCAGGACGCGCATCTAGTCTATTACAAGGATGAGATAGGCGTACTAGACGATCTGGCCTTGATCGAGCAGGTATGGGAACAGGGGCTACCGGGTCGGGCCTACCCGCCGCTCAAAGCATTCACGCCTGATGCGCCATTCGAGGTGACGAAATACACCAGCCTGATGTTCCATAACTGGCGCAGCCCGGCAGACCAGCGGCGGCTGTGGCACGCGCTGGCCGCTGCGTTACCGCAGCGGCCCTATGTCACTCCCTATACTGTACGGGCGGTGCTGGACAGTGGCTTGTTCGACACCTACACCCCGCCCAGTGGCGGCTTTGCCGTGCTCACCTACCCCGATTATACCAGCCATTTTCTGGATGAGTTCTATCTGATGATCCTTAACAGCACCGGCGTGGCGGGCGTGCCGCGCCCCCCGCAGGAGACCCCATGACCCCCCAACGCACTCGCGTCGCTACGGCGCTGATGATCCTGCTGCTCCTGGGGCTGCCGGCGCTCTGGGGCTGCGACGTTGCGCCCGCCCGCCCCGCCCCGTCACTCCCGCCCGTTGCGACTGCTACGCCTACTGCGCCGCTCATCACCCCCGCCACGCTAGATCGGCTGACGTTATTGCAAAGTTTCGCCGCCTTTAGTGGCGGCGATGTGGCTTGGGCACCCGACAGTCGCACGTTGGCGGTGAGCGTAACCACCACAGTGCAACTCTGGGATGTGGCAACGAGCACCCTGCGCCGCACGCTGGTAGCCCAACCCCTCGACACCTCCACGGAACAGCCCTTACCGAGCATTCAGAGTGTAGCGTTTGCACCTGACGGCCAGACCGTGGTGAGCGGCCCGGATCGCGTGGTGCGCCGGTGGCACGTAGGGGACGGGTTGCCGTTGTCGGCGCTGGGTCCGAACGAGATCGGCACCTACTTTGACGATATCCAGTTTGCTCCCGATGGGCAGACGTTACTTGCGGACACCGGCCTCGTGGTGCAACGCTGGCAATTCCCGGCCGGCACCCCGCTGCCCCCCTTGCAAGGCGCGCCGAAAATCGGCAACATTGCGGAGGGCATAGGCAGTATAGCTATTACGGCAGATAGCCGCCTCCTCGCCGTAGCCTACGGCACAGGCCAAGTGCTGCTATGGCAACTCCCCGCTGGCACCCTACAGCGCACCCTACACGGGCCACCTAATGGCTTGATCCGCATTGCATTTGCTCCGGATGGGCAGACTCTGGCGGTGGGCGGACCCGACGGAACGGTGCGCCTCTGGCGCGTCAGTGACGGTGCGCTCGTGCGGACGCTCACCGGGGCCAAGAATCAGACCACTAGCCTGAGCTTTACCCCCGACGGCCAATTGCTGGCCGCTACTGCCAACAACATAACCTGCATCTGGCGCGTTGTTGATGGTGCGTTACTACACACGAATCAAGATAAGTTGACTATCTTCTTTAAGGTTGCTTTTTCCCCCGACGGCCGTTTGTTAGCCGTACGGATGATCGGTAATGAAGTTGCCTTGTGGGGCGTGCGCTAGGCTAATGTGCGGCACAACTGGCGCAGCCCGGCGGATCAGCGGCGGTTGTGGACCGCGCTGGCGGCAGCGCTGCTGCACCGCCCCTATGTCACGCCCTACACGGTGCGCGCGGTGCTGGACAGTGGCTTGTTCGACACCTATACCCCGCCCGGCGGCGGTTTTGCCGTGCTCAATTACCCCGATTATACCAGCCATTTTCTCGATGAGTTCTATCTGATGATCCTCAACAGCACCGGCGTGGGAACCTTGCCCCGCCGCAGTGCCGACCCGCCCCAGGAGAGTCCATGACCCGTCGCCCGCTTCTCGGCATCCTAGCGTTGCTGCTGTTGAGCCTAGCGGCCCTGCTAGGTTGCGACGCTGCACCGGCGAACACGCCCGTCGGTACACCGACTCCGCAGCCCGCCCGTATCACGCCTGCCAACGTGGGGCAGCTAACGCTATTGCGGAGCATTGATGCGTGTCAGGGCCGGGACCAAGCGTGGAGTGCGGACAGTCGCATCATGGTTACCTACGCGCATACGACGGTGGAAGTATGGGATGTGCCGAACAATACCCTGCTACGTACCTTGCGTATCGTGCCACCGCCCGCTGCGCCCGACACTTTCATACCTAATATTGCTAGTGTTGCGCTGGCCCCAGATGGGCAGACGGTAGCAGTTGGCCCCGACACGGTAGTACGCCGTTGGCGCGTGACCGATGGCACCCCGCTGCCGCCGCTCGGTGGTGATGAACACACCACCTTCTTCGATGTCCGCTTCGCTCCTGACGGGCAAACCCTCGTCGCCATAGGGGAAACAGGAGTAGGCGTTCACCGTTGGCGGATGCCGGACGGCACGCCACTGCCGATCCTGAGCGGGAACATCGAGGAGGTTGCGTTGACACCCGATAGCCAGCTACTGGCCGGCCTTGAGCCGACCGGAGCCATAGTGCTGTGGCAACTCCCCAGTGGCACCCTCCAGCGCACCCTACAGGGCCCGGATAAGCCGGCGCTGTCGTTGGTCTTCGCACCTGATGGGAAAACTCTGGCGACAGCAGGAGTGGACGGGCGGGTGTGGCTCTGGCACGTTGCGGACGGTACACTGGCGCGAACGTTGAGTGGCTCTACGAGCGAGATCACCAACCTGAGCTTTAGCGCGGACGGTCAATTGCTGGCTGTTAGTGGGTACGACAACGCAGTGCGCCTATGGCGGGTAGCGGACGGCACGCTGCTGCGAACTTTTAGTGACGATCAGGTGGTGTCGTATGATGTCAGCTTCACCCCCAATGGTCGCCTGCTGGCGATCTGCAAGGGCACTGGGGGGATGGGGCTGTGGGGCGTGCGCTAGCGCGGTGCTGGACAGTGGGCTTGTTCGACACCTATACCCCGCCTAGCGGCGGCTTTGCCGTGCTCAATTACCCCGATTATACCAGCCATTTTCTCGACGAGTTCTATCTCATGATCCTCAACAGCACCGGCGTGGGAACCTTGCCCCGCCGCAGTGCCGACCCGCCCCAGGAGACCGTATGATCATGCGCCGTAGCTACTCCGTTGTCGTGCTCACCCTCTTACTTCTGATCCTGCCGGCGCTCTGGGGCTGTAACACTGTGCTTGGCAGCCCGCCCACACCAACTGGGCCGATCAATACGCCAACTCCGCAGCCACCCCTGATCACCTCCGCCAATGTGGGGCAGCTAACGCTGGTACGGAGTTTCGATGCCTGTCATGGCGGCGGTCTGGCATGGTCGCCCGACAGCCACTTCCTCGCTGCCGGGATAACTACCACCGTGCAATTGTGGGATGTGAGTAGTGGCACCCTGCTCCGCATCTTCAAAGCGCTCCCGCCCACTGCTGCACCCGACACCTTCATTCCCAACATTAGTAATGTTGCGTTTGCCCCGGACGGACAGACTATAGCTAGCGGCCCTGGCAGTATGATACGCCGTTGGCGGGTGGCCGACGGCACGCCCCTGCCGCCGCTCGGCAGCGAAGAAAATACCGGGTTTTTCAATGTCCAGTTTGCCCCTGATGGACAAACACTAGCCGCCACAGCGGAAGTGGGAGTCCACCTATGGCACATAGCGGATGGCACGCCCTTATTGCCACTGGATAACCACCACAACGATCTAGAGAGTATCGTATTCGCCCCGGACAGCCGACTTATGGCGGCGGGCTACGAGAGCGGGCAGGTGGCACTGTGGCAATTCCCCGGCGGTGCCCTCCAGCGCAGATTAAGCAGCTTCCCGAATCCGACCATTCCTATGGCCTTCACGTCAGACGGGCAGATCCTAGCGGGCGGCGGGGGCGATGGCGGGGTGCGGCTCTGGCGCGTCGGCGATGGCACGCTTGTGCGGACGCTCACCGGCCCCACGCGCAACATCGTCAGCTTGAGCTTTACCCCCGACGGACAACTGTTGGTCGCCGGATCCCAAGATGACACGGTGCGGGTCTGGCGGATGAGCGACGGCACACTACTGCGGACCTTTAGCGGCGATCAGGTGGTGCCCTACGATGCCGGCTTTACCCCCGATGGTCGCCTGCTGGCGATCTGCATGGGTGCCGGGCGGCTCGGGCTGTGGGGCGTGCGCTAGGGCCGGGCGGGGGTGAGGGCGCTGCTTGACGCGGTTTGGAGCCAGCCCGTATAATATGGGCATGAGTGATGAGACAGGGCTGTTTGAGGATGAGGGTGAGGCGAATCACCGGATCGCGCAACTACTGCCCTTGCGCGACGGGCGCTCGGTGCTGCTCCGCACGGCCCACCCGGCCGACGCGCACGCGCTGCTCGGCGCGCTGAACGAAGTGGCGAACGAGGGCCGCTTCCTGCTGCGCCGCGCCTGGGAGATCACGCCCGAACTGGAGCAACGCTGGGTGAGCGTTGCGCTGGGCGACAACGATCTGGTGCTGGTCGCCATGCTGATCGACAATCCGCACACGCGCGCCGAGCAAGAGATAGTCGGCGGGCTGTCGCTGGTGCGTGGGCGACCGGAGTTTGTGCGCCACACCGCCGAACTCGCCATGTGGCTGCGCGCCGCCTACCGCGAACTGGGCCTGGGGTCGGCCATGATCGAATATGCGCTGACCTGGACGCGCGAACAGACCACCCTCGAAAAGATCACCCTCAGCGCCCGCTCCTCAAACCGGCGCGCCTTGAACCTCTACCGCAAGTACGGCTTTGTCGAAGAAGGCCGGCGCGAAGGTTTCATCAAGACCGAGCAGGGCTACGAAGCCGAGGTGCTGTTGAGCCGCTTTGTTCGGGGCCCGCTGCTGGCGCGCCACGAAGCCGGCCCCCTGCACGGCCCCGACCTGCGCGGCTTGCCGCAGGACGATGACGATGCGTTGGGAGACACCGGCGGGTGAGAAACACGCAGCTGGACCAGTCGGTGCCGCGCCCGGCGCGGGGGCAAGAAGTCCTGCCGCCCGGCCAGGATCGGGTGCCCATTCGCTATCTGCCGCCGCTGCTGGCGACGCTGGGGGCGGCGGTATTCCTGGTCGCGCTGTTCGCGCTGCTGGCCTATCTGGCCGGTAGTATTGCCGAAGATAACCTGTTTAACCCCGGCGGCTCCGGCCTCACCTTCAGCAGCGCCACTTGTGCGCTGGTCACGTTGCTGTTGGCCGCTGCGACGCTCTATTTCGCCAATGCCAGCCGCCTCGCGGTGCGCGATGTGGCCGCCAAGCCGCTAACGCGCGACGGCGTGATCATGCAACGCTATAGCGGCATCGGGCGCAGCAGTCAGGTGGAACCGGGGTTGGGCAGCGGCGGCCTGCCGGTGACGGCACGCTGGGGGCGGCGACGCAGCGGAGGCAACAGCTTCTGGATCGTGCTGGGCCAGGGCGACCCCGCCACCGGCCCAGCGGCGCAGGTGAATCTTACCCCCAATATGCCCGCGCCCGCCACGGATAGCGGCCCCGCCCGGCCCCGCGGCTTTGTGCAAGGCAGCGGCGATCTGGCCGCGCAACTACAGCAGACCACCAGCACCCCGGCCCCCGCCGCCGAGGAGCCGTTGGTCTTGCCGTTGCCGCCGGCGCGTCGTCTGTTGCGCGCCGATGAGGTCAATCTGCGGGTAGACAAGCATATTTACCAGGCGCTGGCCGTCGGCGACCGCGTGCAGGTGGTCTACTCGCCCTATCTACAACACGTCTACTATGTGCGCCGCCAAACCGCCGCCGGCGAAACCGTGATCCTGCGGAACTTGGCGCTGATCTAAGGTGGACTATTTTCGTGGGCGCAGGATGGGCCAGGCGCTCACGACCCCCTTTGACCGCCATTCGCCGGCCCTCAAAGCCTATCGCCGCGCCGCGCGGCTGCTGCTGGTGCAGCCGGGGATGCGGATTCTTGATGCAGGCTGCGGTTTGGGCGCGGGCAGTTGGCTGCTGGCGCTGCTGGGCGCGCACGTCACCGCCGTAGACCGCTCCGCCGAGGCCGTGGCCTGGGCGACGGCGACCTACGGCGCACAGCCGCTCCGCAAAGGGGGGCGCGTGCAGTACGCCGTGGCCGACCTCAGCACCTGGCAGCCGCCGGCGCGCTTTGATGCCGTCGTGGTGGCTGATGTCCTCGAACATTTCCCCGCCGCCGCCGGGCCGGCGCTGCTACAACGCCTCCTGGCGGGCCTGGACATTAGCGACGCACAACCGGCGCAGGGGTGGCACGATGGCCTCTTCCTGCACTTGCCGCTCACCGCCAACGCAATGGACTGGCTGCTGCTGATCAAAAACCGGCTGCTGGGGCAACGGCTGCGCGGGCGCGTGCTGGACCACCACGGCGACCCCACCCATCGGGCGCGCTACGGGCTGCGTGACCTGCTGCCGCTGGCCCAGGCGGCAGGTAGCCGGGTGGAGCGGATCGAGTTGCGCGTCTACCGCCCCCGCCTGCGCCTGCTCGAACGCCAAGTCTGCGCCGGGCGGCTCACGCCCCTGGCGCGCGGCGGTGGCAGCCTGCTCACCGACTGCGACGCGATTTTGCTGCCCGAACTGGTCGCCGTCTTGCGCCACGCCGCACTAGACCCAGCGCTAAGCGTGCAGTCCGTGTAGTACCGACCGCTAAGGGTCTAACCGCGCCGCAATAGGTCACAGATAAGTCTCAGTCACCCCTAAACTCATCTTCCAGCACTCTAATCGGCTAAAATAGTTGTGTCAGCGTCGCTCCTTAGAGAACAAGCAGAGCCGCTACCTTACTGTTTGGTAAGATTGGCCGGCGACAACGCGCTGCCAGCACGATCTATAGGCCGTAGTAGCGCATTGCTATTTGTTTTTCAAGCGCATTATGGTACAATCTACATAGGGCGCAATCACCGATTTTCCTGCGGAATTATTGATTAGAATAATCTATCTCTGGTAGTAAACCGCAGCGTTTTTCACACCTCGCTATCCAGGCGCTGACTTGGCTACAGCAGCCCGGTTACGGTACTTAGACTAGCCGCTCTACTCAGGAAAGGAATTACCATGAGCAGTTTTGCAAAAAGTCTCAGGGTGCGTACCCCGCTGACCCTGGTGTTGGGGGCGCTGTTGCTCGGCAGCGCATTCGGCCCGGTCATGCGGCCGGCCCCCGTTGCGCCGGGAGCCGCGCGGCAACCCGCCAGTGCCGTGACCAAACAGCAGGCCAACGCCAACCTCGATAAAATGGCCCTCAGCTTCGAGGAGAACCGCGGCCAGAGCGATGCCCAGGTGCGCTACCTCGCGCGCGGCAAGGGCTACACCGCCTTTCTGACCGATCAGGAAGCGGTGATCGTCTACAGCGCCCCGCACGCCCTGTCCATCCCCGGCCAAGGCAACCCCCCTGCCGCACCCAGCGCGAGCCAAGCCGCCGTGCTGCGCTACCAGTTGCAGGGCGCGAACCCCGCCGCCCGCCCGGTCGCCGCAGCCGAACTGCCCGGCAAGCAGAACTACCTGTTGGGCAACGACCGCGCCAAGTGGTACACCGACATCCGCACCTTTGGCCGCGTAACCTATCCGGCGGTCTATCCGGGGGTGGACATGGCCTATCACGGCAGCAACAGCGGCCTGGAATATGATTTCGTCGTCGCGCCGGGAGCCGATCCCGCCGCGATCAAGATGCACATCGCCGGAGCCGCCAGCGTGCAGCTGGAGGGCGGCGCACTGGTGATGCAAACGGCGCTCGGCCCGGTGCGCCAGAGCGCGCCGCACATCTACCAGGACGGCGCAGCGGGCCAGGAAACCGTACAAGGCAGCTTCACCCTCCAGAGTGACGGCACGGTAGGCTTCCAACTCAGTCAGTATGACGCAAGTCGCC
The DNA here is from genome assembly GCA_030853735.1 of Chloroflexota bacterium. Taxonomy (GTDB): domain Bacteria; phylum Chloroflexota; class Chloroflexia; order QHBQ01; family JAICKM01; genus JAICKM01. The sequence continues at coordinate 4,539 of JALYUO010000788.1, read as the reverse complement.
CGGTCGTTATTGACCCAATCACCTACTCCTCGTATCTGGGCGGCGGTGATAGCATGCGCTCCGGCGACGGTGGCGATTGGGCGATTGATGTGACGGAAGACAGCGCCAATAATGCCTATGTCACCGGCGCAACCGACTCATTGACGTTTCCCGTAACAGCCGGTGCCTATCAAACCGTTGTCCACAACTTCTTCGTGGTGTTCGTCACCAAAATCGCGGCGGACGGGAGCAGCAAAATCTGGTCTACCGTGATCGGGGGCACCGAACCCGGCGCGAACAACACGACCGATGCTTGGTATGATGTCGGCAACGGGATCGTACTCGACAGCCTGAACCAACCGGTCATCAGTGGCTACAGCTCCTCCCTCAGCTACCCGAGCACGACCGGTCGTGCCAAACAGGGACCCCCCACGGATGATCACTTTGATGCGATTTTAACCAAGCTGAACGCAGCCGGCAATGGCTTGGTCTACTCGACCTACATCGGCGGCGGCACAGCCGGTGATGCCGATGGAGTCAACGACGATTACGGCTACGATGTCGCCTTGCTGCCCGGCAGCGATACAGTAGCCTACTTGGTCGGCGCAACCGATGTCCCCACCGGCAACGTGGGCGGTAGCGGCGGCAGCTTCCCGATCACGGCCGGCGCATATAAGACTACCAACAACGGCAGCTACGATGCCTTTATCGCCCGGATTGATATGAGCGTCCCCGCTACGTTCACCCTCACCTATTCCACCTTCCTGGGCGGCACCGGCCAAGATATGGTCGGTCTCGACTCCTATTATGGCGAATTCCGCGATGACCTCTACCATGAGGGTGGTATTGCGGTAGACACGGCCGGCAACGCCTATGTCGCAGGCTATGTGAGTAACGGCAGCGCCGGCTTCCCAACCACCAACGGCTATCAGACCACCTGCACTGCTGCCCAGTGTGCCTTTCTGACTAAGATTAATCCCGCAGGCACCGGCGCTTTGGATGTAGTGTATTCCACCCTGTTTGGTACTACCGGCAACACCCACGCCAGCGACATCAAGTTTGCTGGAGCCAACACCATTACCACTACCGTCGTGATTGCCGGCTACACGGAAGGCTTGGCCGCCGGCGACCCGACGGCGGGAGCCTACCAGACCACCTACGGCGGCAATGGCGACGGGTTCATCGCCAAGTTTAATACTGCGCTGACCGCAGCCGCCTCGCGCATCTACGCCACCTACGTCGGCGGCGCGAACTATGACCAGATATTCGGCATTGACACGAACACCGCCGGCTACATCGGCTTCGGCGGTGCTTCCACGGGGGGGATCGCTCCGACCGGCACCGAACGTGCGTATACAGCCGGCGGCGGCAACGATGCCTTTGCCGGCATCATTGACCCCGCCCGGAGCGGTGCAGCGCAACTGATCTACGCCACCTATCTGGGCGGTAGCGAGGCTGATAACGCCAGCGCGGTGGATCTGTCGGGCACCCGCCCACCAGGGCCGGCCACTGCCGAAATGATGGTCGTCGGCAACACCCGATCCTATAACACGACCACCAACTTCCCGATCTTCCCGACTATGGGAACCCCCCCTTTCCAGCCGGTCGCCGGTAACGGCGACGCAAGCGGTCCCGGCAAAGCGGAAGCCTTTGTCACCAAGTTGGCGGTGCCGCTGGCCCCCACCGCCGCGCAGGTGCGTGCTATGGCCGCCGCGCCGGCCGGCAAGACCGGGGTGATCGTGCAATGGAACAGCGCCAGCGAAGCCGCCCACCTCGGCTACAATGTGCTGCGCGCCGATAGCAAGGCCGGCACGTTCCATGTCGTCAACGGCGGCCTGATCGTCGGGGACACGACCCTCGGCGGCGGCACCCACCGCTACACCGATGCCGGCGGCACCGCCGACAGCCTCTATAAGATCCAAGCGGTGGATACCCACAACCGGACCCAAGACTCCGCCGCCTTCGGGGTGGGCAAACTCTTGCCGCCGGTCATGGCTGCGCCGGACAAGGCCGCGCAAGCCGCCGAAGCCGCCGCCTTCGCCGCCGCCAACGCCGTCAGCCCGGTCCGCAACCAAGCGCAGACGCTGACCACCACGCCCTACAAGCTGACCGTGAGCCAAAGCGGCATCGCCCGCGTCACCTACGAGCAACTGCAAGCCGCCGGCGTGCCCCTCGCGGGCGTGGTCGCCGACCGCCTCACGCTGACCACCGGCTCCGTCGCTAGCCGCGTCGTTGTGCCGCTGGCCCTGCACGTCGCTAACCCAGCCGGCTTTGCCCCCGGCGACAGCTTCGACTTTATCGCGCAGAACGCGCCGTCGCCCTATGGCGACAGTCGCGCCTACCTCCTCAGCCAGAGTGCAACCAGCGGCCTGCACATGGGCAGCAGCGGGGTCGCCGGTGGCGTGCCGAGCGTGAGCAGCCCCGGCAGCTTCCGCAGCACCGTCCATAGCGAAGAGAACAACGAATACTGGCAATATGATGTCAACATGGGCGCGCCGCAGCCCGAAGGGCCGTGGTACTGGACCGATACCTACTTCTCCCCCGATACCACCGCCACGGTGCAAGCGCCCAACTATGCGGGCGGCGCGGCCAGCATGACCGTCCATCTGCAAGGCATCACCAGCGACGATAGCCTGCTGGTGGATCACCACCTGCAACTGCGCCTCAACGGCACCCTGGTCAGCGACCGCACTTGGCACGGCTTGGCCGTGCAAGACATCGTACTGACCCTGCCGGCGGGCCTGCTGCAAGCCGGGGCCAACACCCTGGCCTTGCATACCGTGGCCGACACCGGCGCGGCGCAAGACAACGTGGTGCTGGCAAGCGTGGACACGACCTACAATCGCGCCTACCAGGCACTCGCGAACAGCCTGCGCTTCACGCCCACCAGCAACGGCAACCGCCGCCTCGTGAGCGTGACGGTCGGCGGCTTCACCAGTGCCGCCGTGGCGCTCTACGATGTGACCAATCCTGCCGCCCCGCGCCAGGTGCCGGCCAGCGTCACCAGCAGCGGCGGTAGCTACAGCGTACAAGCGCAGGTGCCGCGTGGCGACGTGCAAACGCTCGTTGCCGCCGCCGGCTCCGGCCTCGTCCCCATCACGGCCATCGCGCCGGTGGCGGCGGGCGACCTGCACAGCGGCAGCGCCGACTATGTGATCGTGGCCTACGACAGCATGATCAGCGCGGCACAGCAGTTGGCCGCGCAAGAGCAAGCCGCCGGGCTGACCACCACGGTGGTGCCGGTCAGCGCGATCTATGATCAGTTCGGCGCGGGCGTGCCCGATGCCGCCGCCATTCATGCCTTCTTCGCGGCCACGGCGCAGTGGTCTCATGTGCCGCAGTACGCGGTGCTGCTGGGCAGCGCCAGCTACGACAGCCACGGCTACACCCAGAGCGGCGCGCCCGACCTGGTGCCGACCGCCTATGTGCTGACCCACTACATGGGCCGCACCGCCTCCGACATGGCGCTTGTGACCCCCACCAACGGCACACTACCCACCCTGGCGCTGGGCCGCCTGCCCGCCCGCACCCCCAGCGAAGCCACCGCGTTGGTCGCCAAGCTGGGCGCGTATCGCAGCACGGCGCACACCTGGGGCACGCAGGCCAGCCTAGTCGCGGATAGCGGCGAGGATCAGGCGACCTTCGAGTCGGCCAGCGAAGTCCTGGCCGGCACGCTGGGTAGCACCACGTTCGAGCGGCTGTACGCCGGCCAACTGGGCACCGGCACCAGCGCAGCCATCATCAACAGCCTGAATGCGGGCCGCGCCGTGCTGAACTACTACGGCCACGGCAGCTATCAGTTCTGGAGCGGCAGCAACTTCTTCAACCTGACCAGCGTCAACAGCCTGACCAACACGGGCCACGAGGCGTTCATCACCGCGATGAGCTGCCAGAGCGGCGACTATGACTGGGCCATCGGCACCAGCCTGCTGAACGCCCTGCTGCTGAAACCGCAAGGTGGGGCCATCGGCGCGATTGGCGCGACAGGAGCCAGCACGTCGGACGGCCAGGAGCAACTGAACGAAGCCGTCTACGGCCGCCTGTTGAGCGGCGCACGGCTGGGCGATGCCTTGCGCGCCGGCTACGCGGCGACGACCGACTCCGACGTGCGGGCGCAGTTCCACCTGCTCGGCGACCCGGCCATGCGCCTTGACTTGGGCGCAGGGGCTACCCGCTAGGCCGTCAGTGGTCGCATGACCCAACGGCGCACGCTGGTGTGCCGGTAGACCGTAGACGCTAGGCAGCAATATCTAGCGTCTACTGCTTTCCCCTGAGCGGCCGGCGGGGGAGAAACCGGGCAGAAAACCGGGATCGTGGCGCGACGACGGCCAGCCACGCATGACAACGGCTTGCACCGCGCAGCCGCGCAGCACACGAAGCTTTCAAATTTAATGATAACGATAATTGTCGGATGGCAGGGCTGATGTGTTCTCGGCAAACATCCCTGGTATAGGAGGAGGCAGCACCCCCAGGTGCGGCACCCGTAGGTGTACCCAGTGAGTGGGGATGGCGGCCCGTGCGGCTGGTCGCATGACGCGGCGTGGCAGCGCGGTACGCCTG
>JALYUO010000776.1 GCA_030853735.1 Chloroflexota bacterium | reverse complement strand
CTTGATGTACAATACGCAATACGCAGGAGACACCGCCGTGGCAAACGCACAATCCACAACAAAACCTGTAACTCAGAACTCAGAACTCAGAACTCAGAACTCACGATTGCCGTGGCGGGCCGCGTTGGTCGTGCTGGCGCTGGCCGCCGTACCGTTTGTGCTGGCCGCCGTGAGCGGGCAGGCAGTGGACGGCGGCAACTCCAAGTTCTGGCAGGGCGTGTTGATCCAGGTGTTTATCCTCACCGTGTATGCCATGAGCTACAACCTGCTGCTGGGCTACACCGGCATCCTCTCATTCGGCCACGCCATGTTCTACGGCAGCGGTGCGTATACTGCCGCGATCCTGCTGACCCACGCGGGCTGGGGGTTGCCTGCCGTGATCGGGGCCGTGCTGGTGGTCGCCCTGGTGCAGAGCGTGATCATCGGCGTGCTGTCGTTGCGGGTGCGCGGGGTCTATCTAGCGATGGTCACATTGGCCTTTGCCCAGATGTTTTTCATCCTGGCCGAGGCGACCGACTTCCGCCAATGGACCAACGCCGAAGACGGCCTGCATGGCGTGCCGGTGCCCGACTGGCTCAACGCCACCGACCACCGGCTCACCTTCTACTTCATCGCGCTGGCCTTTGCGGTGGCGGTCTATGCGTTTATCGCCCGCGTGATCGGCTCGCCGACCGGGCGCGTGTTTATCGCCATCCGCGAAAACGAAGCGCGCGCGCAGACCGTCGGCTACAATACCTTCCGCTACAAGCTGCTGGCCGTGGCCCTGTCAGGCGTGTTGGCGGCGCTGGCCGGGCTGCTGCAAACCTTGTGGACCACCAGCGCCAATCCCGGCATCCTCAGTTCCGGCACGACGATCAACGCCCTGCTAATGACGATTATCGGTGGCGTGGGCACCCTGGCCGGGCCGGTCATCGGCGCGGTCGTGCTGCAACTGCTGGGCTACTGGCTGGATCAACTGTTCGGCCCGCGCTGGCCGCTGATCTTTGGCTTGGTCTATATCGCCATCGTGCTGTTCTTCCCCTACGGCCTGGCCGGCACCTGGCAACTACGTCGGGCTGCGTGGCGACACACCTGGCTAACCCGCGTGGGCCGCGCCCGCGCCGAATCTCCGCCGACCTAGTGCGATGATGTCAAACCCGGTCTACCGCCGTCTCCTGCACGCGCAGGAATTGGTACAGAATACGCCGCAGCCGTGGGCCTGCTGGGAGTTCAGTCCGCAGGACTGGGACAATCTGGGGGACGAAACGCTGCCCTGGACAAAGCGGGAAAGCGGCATGGATCGCTATAGCCTTGTGATGACCGGGATCATCTTTACTGCTTTCGCTCTGCTGGTCATTGTCTTCCCCTGGCCGCATATCACTGAAGCGGGCTATGATTTCTCCCATTGGGGTCCGGCATTGATCCGTGGGGTCGTGCTGTTGGTTGCCGCGCTGTGGTTGGTTGGCAGGCGGCTTGAGCGCCGGGACTCTTACCGCGCCTTCCAGCAACAACCGCATTCAGTAGTAATCACGCCGCTACAGGCCCAGTGGGGATCTTCGTGGTGCCGGCTCTTTGATTACCCATTCTATTGCACACAGGTAACACTGGATGGGCGCAACTCACGCAGTTGGCTGACCTTTACCCTCTACAACGAGGAGCGGCGCAACCGCCGCCGCGCCGTAACGATTTGGGCTGCGCCGGTGCCCACCGGCTACGAGGCGGAAGCTGCCGCGCTGGCAGCCCGCTTTGAGAAGGAGATTCTACAGTGGAACCCGCCGCAGGCACCCCACCCACCCCACTCCCACCCGGCCAAGCCGCGCAAACACAGGTGTTGACACTGATGGAGCGCGCAGCCCGTGGCTGAGGATTGCGGCGAAACCGCCCACCATGACGCTAAGGGCACCCCACCAAGCGCGCTGGCCGGCATCCGCGTGGCCGATTTCACCCGCGTGGTCGCTGGGCCGTATGCCACAATGCTGCTCGGCGATTTGGGCGCAGAGATCATCAAGGTGGAGCAGCCGGGCACCGGCGACGACACGCGCACCTGGGGACCACCGTTCGCAGGCGGCGAAAGCACCTACTTCCTGTCCGTCAACCGCAACAAGCAGAGTATCTGCCTCGATCTGCACGATCCCGCCGACAGAGCGACGGCGCGCCAACTGATCGCGACCAGCGATGTGCTGATCGAAAACTTCCGCCCCGGCTTCATGGACCGCCTCGGCCTGGGCTATGACACACTGCGCGCCGCCCAACCCGGCCTCATCTACTGCGCCATCTCCGGCTACGGGCAAACCGGCCCGTATCGTGACCGGGCGGGCTACGACGTGAATGTGCAGGCGCTAGGCGGGCTGATGGGCATCACCGGCACGCCTGACGGCCCGCCGGTCAAGACGGGCGTGGCGCTGATTGATGTCGCCACGGGGCTGTATGCCTTCTCCGCTGTCGTAGCTGCCCTCTACCACCGCGAACGCACCGGCGCAGGGCAACGGCTGGATGTCTCGCTCCTCAGCACCCAGTTGGCGACGCTGATCAACGCCGCCAGTGGCTATCTGGTGGCCGGCGCATTGCCGCAACGCCAGGGCACCGCCCACTCGTCTATCGTGCCCTACCAGGTCTTTGCCACCAGCGACGGCTATCTCATGGTCGCGGCGGGCAACAACAAGCTGTTCCGCCGCCTCTGTGCCGTGCTGGGCCAGCCCGCCTGGGCCGGCGACCCGCGCTTCGCCGGCAACGCCGACCGCGTGCAGCACCGCGAACCTCTATTGGCGCTGATCGCGGCGGTCTTGCAGACCGGCACCACCGCGCAGTGGGAGCAAGCGTTAGAAGCCGCCGGGGTTGCCGTCGCGCCGGTCAACACGCTGGCCCAGGTGTTTGCCGATCCCCAGGTGGTCCACTCCGGCCAAGTCGTCACCATAGACCACCCCACGGTGGGCGATCTGCCCCTGGTCGGCCCCGCCGTGACTTACAGCGCCACGCCCGCCACGGTCGCCCAGCCGCCGCCGCTGCTGGGCCAGCACACGGCAGCAATCCGCCGCGCCCTGGCAGCCGACTCTGGTGATGCACACAACCCGCAGCCCTGAAATATCCGACTTTCTACCCCCTAATATCCGCCTTCAGGTACTTGACAGCCGGCTCGATTTGCAGTATGGTTAGTTAGGTAAACAAATTACTTGCACCATGGAGTTTTATGGACGCTGAAGAAAATCCCGTAACCCGCCGCCTGCTGGAAGCATTTACTCAGTTCCGCCGTACCAACGCGCGCCCCGGCACCGTCGCCGGCGTAACCCACAGCGAGTTGATGGTGCTGGCCTGTATCAAAGAAGCGATGGGCAGCAACGAGAACGGCATCCGCGTCTCAGAAATCAGCAGCTTGTTGCGCGTCGCAATGCCCACCATCACGCAGCAGCTCAACAGCCTGACTACCGGCGGCTATGTCGAAAAACGCAGCGACCCCGATGATGGGCGCGTCGTGCGGATCATCCTGACCCCGCGCGGAGAGTCGGTCATGCAGGCGGCCAGAGATGTACTTGTAGGAGCCTTAGCGGGCCTGGTTGATTATCTAGGCGAAGAAAAAACCAATATGTTGATCGAATTGATGGGCGAAGTCTCGACATATTTTCAGGATGTGCGCGCCGGCACACCCTAGCGAGTAAAACGGAGTACAGGAGGGAAGTATGCAAGCACAGGGAACACAACAGGGCCAACGGAGCGGGCGCGGCGCGCCGGCGGCCGGCCCACCGAGCGCAACCGCCGGCGGGCGCGGTGGGCGGCCCAAAGCCGATCCCGGCACGCTGCTGCGGGCGATCCGCTATGTCGGCCACTATCGCCGCCTGGCGTTGCTGGCCTATGGTTCGTTGTTTGTCGCCACCGCCGCCCAGTTGGCCGTGCCGCAACTGGTCCAAAACATGATTGATGCGGTGGTCAACGCCTTTATCGCCAATCAGGTGCTGGCCTTGCCCGCTGCCGTGCAGCCGGCTGCCGCGCAACGGTTGGGCCTCACCCTGGCCCAGGTGCAAGCCAATTCGAGCGGCGCGACCGCGGCCCTGGCGACGGTCATGTTAGGCGTAGTGGCTTTCGCCATCGTGCGCGCCCTGTTCGCCTTCAGCCAATCGTACAACGCCGAGCGCGTCTCGCAGAGCGTGGCCTATGATTTCCGCCGCGACCTGTTCAGCAAGATTTCGCGCCTATCGTTCAGCTATCACGACAAAAATCAGACCGGGCAGTTGATGATCCGCGCCACTGATGATGTCGAAAAGCTGCGCCTGTTTATCGGGCAAGGGCTGTTACTGGCCCTGCAAGCGGTGGTGCTGCTGGTCGGCACGCTGATCATCCTCGGCTTCACCAACTTCGGCCTGATGCTGGTCGTGCTGCCCATCTTGCCGGTGGCGATGGTGGTCTTTATGATCTTCGGGGCCGTCAGCCAGCCGCTGTTTCGCACCGTGCAGCAGCGCCTCTCACGCCTGAACACGATCTTGCAAGAGAACATGGCCGGGCTGAAAGTCGTCAAAGCCTTTGCCCGCGAACCCCAGGAAGAGCAACGCTTCAACGAAGCGGCGGATTTGGTACTAGACCAGCAACTGCGCGTGTCGCGCATCTTCGCTTTCCTGTTCCCGCTGATCTTTTTGCTGGCAAACGTCGGCCAAGCGGCGATCCTCTATTTCGGCGGCGTGCAGATCATCGGGAACACGCTGACGCTGGGCGAGTGGCAAAAGTTCAGCCTCTATCTGGTTTATGTGTTTTTCCCGCTCGGCCAACTCGGCTTTATCATCAACCTGATGGCCCAGGCCAGTGCATCGGCCCAGCGTATTTTTGAGATCCTGGACGCGCAAAACGAGGTGGAGAACAAGCCCGGTGCGCTGGACTTGCGCGAGGTGCATGGCGATGTGACCTTCGAGGATGTCACGTTCCGCTACTTCAAGGGCGGCGAACCGGTGCTGAGTCAGGTATCGCTCACGGCGCACGCCGGCCAGACGATAGCGCTGCTCGGCGCGACCGGCAGCGGCAAGACGACGATCATCAACCTCATCCCGCGCTTCTACGATGCCAGCGAAGGGCGCGTGACCCTGGACGGCCATGATGTGCGCGACCTGACGCTGGAGAGCCTGCGCGCGCAAATCGGCATCGTGTTGCAAGAGACGACGCTGTTCGGCGGCACGATCCGCGACAACATCGCCTTTGGCCGACCCGACGCGACCGATGCCGAAGTGATCGCCGCCGCGCAAGCCGCCGCCGCGCACGAGTTTATCAGCGCGTTTCCCGGCGGCTATAGCACGCCGGTCGGCGAACGCGGCTCCACCCTCAGCGGCGGGCAAAAGCAGCGCATCGCTATCGCCCGCGCCCTGCTGCTCAATCCGCGCATCCTGATCCTCGACGATTCAACCAGCAGTGTGGACCTGACGACCGAGTACCGCATCCAACAGGCGCTCGACCGCCTCATGGAGGGCCGCACCTCGTTCGTGATCGCCCAGCGCATCAGCACGGTGCTGAACGCCGACCAGATTCTGGTGCTGGATAAAGGCCAGATTGTGGCGCGCGGCACCCACGAAGAGTTGCTGGAGTCGTCGGAAATCTACTCAGAGATTTACAGTTCGCAACTGCTGGATGATTCAGCAGGCGAAGCGGTGGGCGCAAGCAACGGCCGCGAGAAAGTGGGGGTAGCAGTATGATGGGCATGGGCCCCGGCGCAATGCTGGATCGCGAAACAAGTAAGCCCAAGGCGGTCAGCGCCACACTCCGCCGCTTCTGGCAGTATTTCGGGCGCTACCGGCTGGTCCTGGTCGGGGTCGCCGCGCTGGTGATAGTCAGCACCTATATGCAGGTCTTGATTCCCAACCTGCTGGGCCAAGCGGTAGACTGCTATCTCACCCCGGCCACGCAGCACGCCTTCGGCGCGACGGCCGCCGGCGGCCAAACAGCGGCCGCCAACACCGGTTGCTGGTACAGCAGCCTGCCCGCGACAGCGACCAATGACCAGTATATCGCGGGCCTCGGCGGCTTAGTGCTGCTGACGCTCGGACTCTACTTAGGTGGCTCACTGTTGGGCGGCCTGACGTTCTATCTCATGAGTTATGCCGGGCAGCACGTCCTTCGCAGCCTGCGCGTAGACGTATTTCAGCATATCCATCGCCTGTCTATCGGCTATTTCACCAAGCACGAGGCAGGCGACGTGATGAGCCGCATCACCAACGATGCAGATACGATCCAGCAGGTGTTAGGCTTTGCCCTGGTCAGCGTCGTCCAGGGCGCGCTGCTGATCGTCTGGATCGCCTTCGAGATGCTGCGGCTGAACCTAGTCTACGCGCTGCTGGCGCTGGTGGTGGTGCCGTTCATGTTTTTTGCCACGCTCTGGTTTTCCAGCCAAGCGCGCAAAGCCTATCGCAAGGTGCGGACGGCGGTCGGCGATGTGAACGCCAGCCTGCAAGAAAACCTATCTGCTGTGCGCGAAGTACAAGCCTTTGGGCGCGAGCAGGAGAACATTGAGAACTTTGCCGAAACCAATGCCGCCACGCGCGACGCAACGATCCGTGCGGTGGCCTACACCAGCGCCCTGGCCCCAACGCTAGAGGCGCTGGGCTATGTGTCTATCGCCATCGTCACCGGCGTGGGCGGCTGGATCTTGCTGAATCGCTCCGACCTGTTCGGCGCAGGGGTGTCTATCGGCCTGATCATTTCGTTCATCGCCTATGTGCAACGCTTTAACCAGCCGATCTCGCAGATCGCGGTGCTGTGGTCCAACATCCAGAGCGCCATTGCCGGCGGCGAACGCATCTTCGGCCTGCTGGACACGGTGCCCGACCTGCAAGACGCGCCCGACGCAATCCCGATGCCGCCGATCCAGGGCCGCGTGGTGTTCGATCATGTGTCTGCCGAATATGCGCCAGGGCAGCCGGTGCTGCGCGACATCTCCCTCAGCGCCGAACCCGGCCAGACCATCGCCATCGTCGGCCCGACCGGGGCGGGCAAGACCACGATCATCAACCTGATCCCACGCTTCTACGATGTAGTGGGCGGCGCGGTCACGATTGACGGCCTGGATGTGCGAGCGGTGCAGGCGGCCACGTTGCGCGCCCAGGTCGGCATTGTGCTGCAAGACTCGTTCCTGTTCAGCGACACCGTGATGAGCAATATCCGCTTTGGCCGGCCCGACGCGACCGACGACGAAGTGAAAGCCGCCGCCCAACTGGCGCGGGCCGATAGCTTTATCGAACGCCTACCGGACGGCTACAACACCGTGTTGGGCGAACGCGGCGCGGGCGTGTCGCAGGGGCAACGGCAACTGCTGGCGATTGCCCGCGCCGCGCTGGCAAACCCGCGCATCCTGATCCTCGACGAAGCCACCTCGTCGGTAGACACGCGCACCGAGCGCCTGATCCAGACGGCGCTGGAAGAACTGCTACGCGGGCGGACCTCGTTCGTCATCGCCCACCGCCTCAGCACGATTCGCCACGCCGACCTCGTGGTGGTGCTGCAAGACGGGCAGATTATCGAGCGCGGCACCCACGATGAACTGCTGGCGAAGCACGGCTTCTACTATGATCTGTATATGAGCCAGTTCCGCCGCGATGTGGACTTCGTGACCGCAGACGCGGTGCCGGTGGCCGTAGGATAAGGCGGGCTCAGAAAAGATGACCACGACGAGTCCGCACCTGGGGGTGCGGAC
>JALYUO010000746.1 GCA_030853735.1 Chloroflexota bacterium | reverse complement strand
GCCCTGGCGCGGACGACCCTCGGCGCGGTGCGGCTGGGCGCACGGTTCGACACGCGGCGCGTGGATGCCGGCTTTACAGGACTGGGTAGCGCGCTCCTGGAGGTCGGGAGCCGGGTCCGTCGCCTGCAAACGGGTCGCATCGAGAACTATTTGCTGCTGCTCTGCGCCTGGGGGCTGGGGGTCGTGGCTGTTGCGGTCGTGATCGGCCTGTTTGTGCCCTTGCGCTAGTTGCACGGTAGCACCTGATGCCTTGCTCCGGCCAGGGAGCGCACGGTTGTTTTATACGCAGAGGAGTCGCCTTTCGTGCCTTTACTGACGCTGATCATCTTTTTGCCGCTGGTCGGGGTGCTGGCCCTGTATCTCGTCCCGCGCCCGGCCGCTTGGCGCGGGATCGCCGTGGCGACCGGTGGGGCCGTGTTGCTCCTGAGCGTGGTCGCCGCCGCCGGGTTTGACTGGGGCAGCGGGCGGCTGCAATGGGAAGAGCGGGTGCCCTGGATTCCGGCGTTGGGGGCGAGCTATCACCTGGGGCTGGATGGCTTGTCGCTGCCGCTGGTCTTGCTGACCGCGCTGCTCACCAGCCTGGGGCTGGTCTTTTCCGCGTATGAACCGCAGCGGCCACGCGAGTTCTTCGCCCTGCTGTTGGTGATGGAGACCGGGCTGCTGGGGGTGTTCAGCACGCTGGATCTGCTGCTGTTCTATGTCTTCTTCGAGGTCGCCCTGGTGCCGATGTACTTTATTATCGGCGGCTGGGGCCACGGCCGGCGCTTGGAAGCGGCCATGAAGTTCTTTCTCTACACGCGCCTCGGTAGCTTGGCGATGCTGCTGGGGTTGCTGGGCCTCTATCTCAACACCACACCGCGCACGTTCGACTTGCCGCTGATCCTGGCGGCGCGGCCTTTTCCGGGGGCCGATCTGGCGGCGACGCTGGTGCTGCTGGCCCTGTTTATCGGGTTTGCGATCAAGCTGCCGATTATCCCGTTCCACTCTTGGTTGCCGGATGCCCACACCGCCGCGCCGACCACCGGCAGTGTGATCCTGGCGGGCTTGCTGCTGAAACTCGGCGGCTACGGCTTCTTGCGGATCGTGCTGCCGGCGGTGCCGGGGGCCTTCGCGGCCTGGGCCGCGCCTATCGCCGTGCTGGCCGTCGTCTCGGCCATCTACGGATCGGTGGTCGCTCTGGCCCAGACCGATCTCAAACGGCTGGTGGCCTGGACGAGTATCAACCACATGAGTTATGTGTTGCTGGGCGTGGCGGTGGCGGCGGCGGTCGGCGTGCCGGCGGACCGGATCGCGGCAGCCACGGGGGCTACCTACCAACTCGTCGCCCACGGCCTGATCACCGGGGCGCTGTTCTTCCTGGTCGGGATGCTGGAGGCCCGGACCGGGACGCGCGAGATCGGGCAGTTGCGCGGGCTGTGGGGTGCGTTGCCCGGCTACGGCGGGCTGTTCGTCTTTATGGCCTTTGCCTCGCTGGGGCTGCCTGCCCTCGCCGGGTTTGCCGCTGAAGTGCAGATCGTGCTGGGCACGCTGGGGATGTATCCGTGGGCCGCCGCCGGCATGATCCTGGCGATCTTGCTGACTACGGCCCTCTTCCTCTGGACGATCCAGCGCATCTTGCTGGGGCCACCCGCGCCCAATGCGCCGGTCCTCGCCCGCCTGACGCGGCGCGAATGGATCACGATCCTGCCCCTGGTGGGCCTGGTTTTGCTGCTGGGCCTGCTGCCGGGGCCGTGGGTCACGCTGATTGAGAACGCGCTGCGCGCGGCCCCGCTGGGCGTGCTGGGCGCACTGGGCACCCTGGTTGGAGGCCGCTAGCCGATGACCGGTCTGCCGGCGATGGATATGGGGCAGGATCTCCTCTGGCTGGTGCCCGAACTGATCCTCGCCGCGTGCATCTTGGTCCTGTTGCCGCTTGGTATGTTCTTGCGCCCCGCCCGCCAATGGGTCGTGACGGCGCTGGCGCTGGGGGGCCTGGGCAGCGCCGGCGCGGTCAGCGTGGCGATGTTGAGCTGGTCGCCGCGCGTGATCTTTTTGGGCACCTATGTGGTCGATCCGTTTGCGGTCTATTTCAAACTGCTGGCGCTTGGCCTCACCGCCCTGACCCTGCTGGCGACCGAAAGCTACTTTCGTGAGCGGCCGGACGGCGGGGTGGTGCCGGCCCTGCTGGTCCTGACCTGTCTAGGGCTGATGGGGCTGGCCGCCAGTAACGACCTCACGCTCATCGCGCTGTTCATCCAACTGGTGACGGTCGGCTCCTATATCCTGGTCGGCGTGGCGAAAACAGACAGCCGGGCCGTCGAGGGCGCATTGAAGCTATTCCTCTACTCGGCGGCGGCGGGGGCGATCATGCTCTACGGCATGAGCCTGCTCTTCGGGCTGACCGGCACGTTGCGCCTGCCGGAACTGGGGGCGCGGCTGCCGGGCGCGCCGCTGGTCGCAGTGCTGGTCGGGTTGGGCTTGCTGGTGGTCGGCTACGGCTTCAAGATCACCCTGGTGCCGTTTCACCCGTGGGCACCTGATACCTACCAGGGCGCACCGACCGCCATCGCCGGCTATCTGGCGGTGGGGCCGAAAGCGGCCGCGCTGGCCGTGTTGCTCCGCACGCTGGTGGTCGCGTTTCCTGGTGATTTAGGCGGCTGGCCGCCGGCGCTGGCGGCCGGGGCCGCGCTGACCATGACGGTCGGCAATGTCTTTGCGCTGCGGCAAACCAGCGCCAAGCGCCTGCTCGCCTACTCTTCGATTGCCCAGGCCGGCTACCTGCTGGTCGGCGTGGCGGCGGCCGGGCGCGACCCGTTGGCGGTGCCGGGGCTGCTGGTCTACTTGGCGGTGTACCTGTTTATGAACCTGGGCGCGTGGTTGGCGGTGGACGCGCTGGAACGCCAGGTCGGCAGCGACACCCTCGCGGACTGGGCCGGGCTGGGCCGGCAGAGTGTGCTGGCGGCGGCGGTCTTGACGGCGTGCTTACTCTCGCTGGCCGGCTTCCCGCCCTTCGGCGGCTTTATCGGCAAGACCATGCTGATCGGGGCGGCGCTGGGAGCCGGCTGGGGCTGGCTGGCTGTGGTGCTGGTGCTTAATACCGCCCTCTCGCTCTACTATTACGTGCGGCTGATCCAGCCGTTGTACTTGCAGGCCGGCGCAGATCGCCCGCACGCCGCCGGGCCGCCGGCGTTGCGCGCCGGGCTGCTGATCCTGGGCGGGGCCACCCTGGTCAGCGGGGTGTTCCCCGGTCCGTGGGTCGCGCTGGCCCAAAGCGCCGCCCGGCTGTTCATACCGGGCGGTGGGCCGTGATCACACTACCCAGAGAAAGGAGGTACACCCATGGTCACAGATCCCGTATGTGGAATGCAAATCCAGCCGGAGCAGGCGGCTGGTCAAAGCACGCACGAGGGGCAGACGTACTATTTCTGCTCGGCAGGCTGCAAAAAGAAGTTCGATGCGAATCCCACCCCGTACACCAAGCAAGCTGAGGCGCAGTCTTAGCCGACGAACGGCACTCCAGGTGGGGTGCCGTTCTTTTCTTGTGGATGCCACCGCCGGGAACAGCGTGTTACTGCCCGGCAAACGGCGGCCCCAGTGCCGTTGCGAGCGCGGCTAATACGGTAGCATCTTGGCCCACATAGAGGACGATCAGTTGCGCCTGCCGGTAGAAGTGCGGCGGGGCGACCCAGTTGAGCATGGTGGTGCCGACCGATCCCCCATCGGGCGCGACCCGTGCCGCATCCTGGGCGGCGGCGGCCGCATCCGCATACTCGAAGACCTGGACATTCTCTGTCTGCACCGTGATCGATTGGCCTTTGACGGTGAAAAAGGGCTGGCTAATGGCCCCGGTCGGGATGACCGTCAGGCCGGCGGCCCGTAGAGTGTCGATCAGGCTGACATAATCGCGCACCGGTCCGCCGTGGGACGCGATGGGTGGTTGCGATCCCGGCGCTGTCGGCGGCTCTGACCCCGGCAGCACGGTGGGGGTGGGCACTGTGCCACCCAGCGTAGCCGGCGCGGTCGGGGTCGGCAGGGTGGCGGTCCAGGTGGGCGGGACGGCAGGCATAACGCTGGGGGTGGCAGAGAGCACCGGGGCCAGCACGGTTGCCGTGGGGCTGCTGCCCGTATCGCTGCTTATCGGCAAGGCAGCAGGAGCTTGGCCCCCACAGCCCACCAGCAGCACGAACACGGGTAACAAGAACACGCTTGGTCGTTTCCAGAAGCCTATCATCGGTACAGTGCCTCCTCGCTAAAGATTGCCGGCTGGTCGTTGTGTTAGAGACGTGCTGCGGCACCCTTTGGTTCCCCACCCCATACCCCTGACCGGGCATTAGCATCGGGCAACCAACCTTACCGAAAATGATCATCACTTGTCAGTTCTTTTGTCAGTACGAAGGATCTATAATAGGTCCACACGTAATAGGCTTGTCGCTTCCTTAGCCATCAGCGCCCTCTAACGGAATGCGCTCGTTACGTGGGAACCATCGCACGGCTAACGGCGGCGCTGAGTAACGCGGAAAGGAGTTAGTGTAAGTCGCAACCTGTGAGGATACCGACGAAATTACCGAAGCACTTACTAAAGGAGACCAGTTGATGAAAAAAGCATTGAAGTTGGCTGCTATCGCAGGTATGCTGGGGATCGGCCTGTTGGCTGCCGGTGCGGCATCCGCGCACCAATGGGGATCCTGGCACTGGAACAAGGGCGGGTCAACGGTCACGATCTACATCTGGGACACCACCACCTACCGCAACGAGTCGAACGCGGCCATCAACGATTGGGACAGCAAGACGCTGCTCTCCCTGCCGCGTGCCAGTGGTCATACCAACATCAGCGAGTTCGACGGCAACTACGGCGCGACCGGCTATGGCGGCCTCGCGGAGATCATCAACTATTCCGGCAGTCACATCACCCACGGCCATTCCCGCCTGAACTATTATTACAGCTACGATTCCAACGGCAAGCGGGGCGTGTTCTGCCAGGAAGTAGGCCACCTGTTCGGCTTGACGCACTCCAACGACGGCTGCATGGGGGCAGGCTACTACAACAACTCCTACAGTGTCGTGCAACACAACACGGACGACATCTACAATATGTACCGCTACCACAGCGTCACGGCCTCGGCTGCCGAAGCCGAAGCTGCGGCCCCCGCGCCGCTGCACGCGGTCTGGTATCGCAACCCCAAGAGTGCCCAGGACGCGCTCAACATGAGTCCGCTCGCCGTGGTGGGCACGGTCACGGGCATCGCCCAGGCGGCGGACATCGTCGTGCCGGCCAAGGGGGAACCGGGGGGCGTGGACCGTGTGGCGAATCAGACGATCACCGTCGCGGTGAAAGATACCCTGAAGGGCCAAGCGCCCGCCACGATCCAGGTGTTCCACACGGGCACCAGTGATCGCTTTGCGGACGGCGATCCCGGCTACGCCGTGGGGCAGCAGGTCGTGCTGTTCCTGGCGGAAACGCGGGCCGATGGGCGCTATGTGCTGGTCGCGCCGGAAGGCCGCTTCACCGTGGTGGCCGGCCAAGTCCACCCGGCGAGTGAGCAGCCCTTCATGGCCCAGACCGACGGCATGAGCCTGGCCGCCTTCAAAGGCACGCTGGCCGCCGGCAAGTAACGCGCGCGCCGCCCGCCCGCAGGGCTTAGGAACGGAGAGGAGATGCGTCTCTTCTCTGTTCCTTTCTTTATGCCCTTGCCGCCTCGCAGTCGGGTATAATACCGCTACGCGCCGTGCGCTGATTCTGCTAGACAAAGGAACCCTTGTGATGTCGGCTAAATCTCTACAGCGGAGGGGCGGGCTACGGTTGGCGCTACCGCGCATGGCGTTGGTCCTTGCCGTGTGCGTGGTCGCCGCGCTGGTAGCCACTTGGCCGCTCGCCTTGCACCCAGCCGATGCAGTCTTGTTGGGCACCGAACATGAAGCGACGGTCCAGGTATTCAGCATCTGGACCCTCTGGTGGACTGCGGATCGGCTGGCGCATGGGTTGGCGGAGTATTGGAACGCCCCCTTTTTCTACCCCAATCCGGGGGTGTTTACCTACTCCGAGCCCGAGCCGTTGACCGGCTTGTTGGTGGCTCCCTTATGGGGCTGGGGGGTGCCGCCGGCGCTGATCCACAACCTGGCCTTGTGGGGCTTGCTGGTCCTCAACGGTATCTTCGGCTACCGTGTGGCACGGGCGCTGGACATTGCACAGCTGCCCGCGCTGCTGGCCGGAGTGCTGATGGTTACCCTCCCGTTCATCGCCAAAGTCTGGGGCGTGCTGAATCTCGTGCCGATCTTTGGTCTGCTGGCGACACTGGAGGGGCTGGTTCGCTTCGGTCGCAGTGGCGCACTCCGTCATGCCGCCTGGGCCGGCGCGGGGCTGGTTGCCGCCTACCTGACGTGCCAACAGTACGCCCTCCTGTTCGCACCGTTTGCCTTGGTGGCCGGTGGACTCGCGCTAGCCCAACAACGCGGACAGCGCGCTGCCCTCCTGCGGCTGCTAGGAGCGGCACTGGGCGCGGGTCTCGCCATCCTCACCGTGGCCTGGCCTGCCCTGACTCTGCACGGGCAGTTAGGGTTTACCCGCTCGGAGGCGTTAGTCCAGGCGCTGTCGGCCCGCCCCGAGGATTTCCTCACCCGGCCCGGCACCGCGACCCTCCCGCTCCCCCCCGCCGACACCGCCGACACCGCCGGGTTGTTTCCCGGCGGGATCCTGCTGGCGCTGGCGGTTGGCGGCGGAGTGGTGGCCGGTCGCGACCCGCTGCGCCGCCGCTGGGCGGGCTACTTGGCGGGGACGGTGCTGGTCAGTGTGTTGCTGGCGCTAGGGCTGAACCTCGATCTGGCCGGGTGGCGGCCCTTTGAACTGCTGCGCGGGGTGCTGCCGGGCTTGAGTGAACTCCGCAGTCCCTTCCGCTACGCCCTGCTAGGGCAACTGGCCCTCCCGATCCTGGCCGCGTGGGGGTTGACGGCGGTGGCCCAGCGCCTGCCCCCGCGTGCGGTGAGCTTGGTGGCCCTGCTGGCGCTGCTAGGCGCAGCGGAAAACCTCAACATCCTCGCCCCCACCACGCCCATGCCGCGCAGCCCCCGTACAGGTTGGACCACGTGGTTAGCCGCCCAGCCGCCGGGGACGGCCGTGCTGCATATTCCGATTGCCGGCGGGGTCCATGTCTCGGATTACGAAATTGATGCGTGGCGGATGTTCGCGCAGATGGACCATCACCAACCGATTGTGAACGGCTATTCCAGTTACTTCCCCCCCGGCTACACCGCCTTTCAGGCGGCCCTGGCGCAGGAGTTCCCTACAGCCGATCTGCTATGCACGTTAACCGCCGGCTTAGGGGTGAACACACTAGTGGTGGATCAGGGGTGGCTGGCAGGTCACCAAGCGGTGATGACCGCGCAGGCCGGCTTTTTGCAGCCGCGCTACAACGATCCACAGGTGCAAATCTACCATCTACAGGCTCCTACCGGCAGCTGCCAAAGTGAGGAACTGCGGCCCTAAAGAGTGAGGCTGCAACACGCCCGTAACCGTACTTAGGTAGCACCGGATCTGCCCTCATACGCATCAAGCTTAATTTCGCGCCAGGGACAGCCGGTGGGGAGGGGTACGGCCGCGACAGACCGCCCCCGGCAGCCGGCCACCCGCCGGGGGTCCCAACCCGCGCGTCCGCCCCGCCATTTCGCCCGTAGCGCCGCCTCCACCACGGGGAGCGGGTGGCCCGCCGCCGTGTCTAGAAAATTAAGCTTGATGCGTATGGGTAGCACCGGGAGGTCCCCCTTCCCGCTGCACCCGTCGGGCGCGTGAACCGGTGACCACAGGCGGTCGCCCGCGCTTCTCCAGCAGAGAAAACCCGATCCACCGAACGGCTTTTGCCAACACCAGATGCCAATCCCCCGCTTGACACAGTATGGAGTTTTTACTATACTACCTACGTAGATAGTGACGCAGCTAAGTCAGCTGCGTCACTGCTGTACCACTAGCGAACGCGGTGCGAGTCAGGTAAAACACCTGGAGCGCAAGTAGCGCCTTGGCAGGTTGTGGCAAGGCTAAAGGCTGCGGGTCCGGTGCGGATGCGCTGGATCAAGTATCACGTTTGTACGGAATTTGTGTGGGTAGTGGGCTTCCAGAGTGGAGGGCTGCGATGCAGATCGTGACGTTGTATCGGAAACCCGGTTGTCCTCTTTGCGATCAAGCGGCCTATTACCTACAACACCTGCTGGCCGCACGTCCCGACCGAGCGGCTTGGCAATTGGAGAGCGTCAACATCTTGGCGGATCCCACCTTGTTCCGCCGCTACCGCTATGGCATTCCGGCGGTTGTGGTGAACGGGGGAGCGGTGTTGCGCTGTCCCTACTCGTTGGACGTAGCCGCTTTGTGCCAAATATTACATGGACGATGAATTGGTGCTGCCGTGCATCTCTGTGGGGTTTTGCCGACGTTTGCTTAGTAGATACCCAGGTGGGCTATCCCGTGTCCAGGATTCGTAAGTAGGGATGCCGACTAGTCAATGCGGCGCGTGGGCTTCTTGAGCAGGAGACGAAAATGCAATGACCCTAACTGCGAAACCCGATGATGCACTACCTGTTACGACCATTGCGAAGGATCCATGGGATTACTATGATCAATTAGGGATTGCCCGTCACCGTCGGCAGGCGGATCGCTTGGCTCTCGTGTTGATCACGCCATTGGTAGCGGCTATCGAGGGGGCTGGTGCCTGGATGCGCCGGCACTGGTTGCTGCTGTTCAACACCGCCAATCTCCTGCTGTTCCTGGGAACGTTCGCCAGTCCACTCTTTTATCAGCTGGGGTGGCCGACCTTCGCCCGGCCGGCTTTCACAGTCTACAGTATCCTGTGTATGCAACGGCCCACCCATTCGTTCTTCCTGTGGGGCTATCCCATGGGTATGGAACAACGGATGGTAGCGATCCCGGCTGCCCAGGCGGTCGCCGGCCTGCTGTATGCCGTGCTGCGCCGGCACCGGTTCTTGCGCCCCTTGAATGCCTGGTGGGTGCTCGCCGGCAGCACACCAATGCTGGCCGACATCTTCAGCCAAAGCCTGGGCTGGCGCATGAGTGATGCGCTATGGCGCACTGCCACGGGCATTCTCTTTGGCGTAATTAGTCTCTGGTTGTTTGGCCCGTTACTGGACTGGGCTTGGCATCCGAGGAATCCGACAGGGAAAGTGAAGTTGCGCCTTGACGGCTCCTGGCACTTCCCAGTGAACAAGGATCAACCGCAAGCTCAGTTGGCGCGTGACGGCACATTTCTTGCCGAATAACCTATGAATATACCTTAATAGGTATAAGGCACAGACACCGTGCGGCACCCTGCAAAACGTGCCGGTCCATCTGTGCAGAGAGCCAGTAATCACACAACGAGGAGGTTTGGTAATGCATAATTGGTTACGGTCGCTGCTGGG
>JALYUO010000720.1 GCA_030853735.1 Chloroflexota bacterium | reverse complement strand
TCCTTGAAGAACGGCTGGCGGGCACCGAAGACATCCGTGCCAACGGGGCGACCGGCGATGCGCTGCGTCGCCTGCAAACACGCTCACGCAGCCTGTTGCAGCGCCAACGCACGGCGGCGGTCGTCGGCAGCGCCACCGGTCTCAGCACCACCGTCTTCCTCACGCTGGGCACCGCGCTGGCGCTGGGCGTGGGTGCCTACCGCTTCACGGCGGGCGCGATCACGCTGGGCACGGTCTACGTCATCTTCAGCTACACCGAACTCCTGCGCCGCCCGGTGGAGCAGATCACCCGCCAGTTGCAGGACTTGCAGCAGGCCAGTGCCGGCTTGCGCCGCGTCAGCGAGCTGCTGCAACTGCGCCCGGCCATCCGCGACGGCTCCGGCGTGCCCCTGCCCAGCGGCCCGCTCAGTGTGGATTTTGCCGCCGTCACCTTCGGCTATGCACCCGCCGCGCCGGTGCTGGCCGACGTGTCGTTCCACTTGCCGCCGGGCACGGTGCTGGGCGTACTGGGGCGCACCGGCAGCGGCAAGACCACCCTCACCCGCCTGCTGTTTCGCCTCTACGATCCCGACGGCGGCACCATTCGGTTGGGCGGCAGGGATCTGCGTGACACCCTGCTGGGTGATCTGCGCCTGCGTGTCGGCTTGGTTACGCAAGACATCCACCTATTCCACGCCTCGGTGCGCGACAATCTAACCTTTTTCGACCGCCGCATCCCCGACGCGCAAATCTTGACCGTGCTGACCGACCTGGGCCTGGGTGCGTGGTATAGCGCGCTGCCGCAGGGGCTGGATACGCGGCTGGCTCCCGGCGGGGGTGGGCTGTCGGCGGGTCAGGCGCAACTGGTCGCTTTTGCCCGCGTGTTTCTGCGCGATCCGGGCTTGGTCATCCTCGACGAAGCCTCTTCGCGCCTCGACCCGGCCACCGAAGCGCAGGTGGAACGGGCGATTGACCGCCTGCTGGCCGGGCGCACTGCCATCATCATCGCGCACCGCCTGGGCACCGTGGCCCGCGCCGACCGCATCCTGATCCTGGAAGATGGGCAGATCGGCGAAACCGGCGACCGGGCTGCCCTGGCCGCCCAGCCCGGTTCGCGCTTCGCCGCCTTGTTGCGGACGGGGCTGGCCGAGGTGCCGGCATGACGAGCCGTGCGCTCCTCTGGCGGCTGATCCGCTATCGCCCCGGCCTCTATCTGCTCAGTGGGCTGTTCGCCAGTGGGCTATTCTACCTCTTCCCGTTGGTGCCCGGCCTGATCGTGCGCCCCTTTCTTGATGCCCTGGCCGCCGGCACCCCAGCCGGCTGGAACCTCTGGAGCCTACTGGCGCTGCTGGTGGGGTCCGTGTTGGCCCGCGTCGTCGCCCTGCTGGGAGCCGTGACCGCCGAGACGACGCTGAACATCGTGATCGCCTCGCTGCTGCGGCAAAACCTGTTCGCGCACATCTTGCGCCGGCCCGGAGCCAGGGCGCTGCCCGGCTCGCCCGGCGAGGCGATCAGCCGCTTCCGCGATGACGTGGATATTATTTCGCGCTTCCTCAG
This sequence comes from Chloroflexota bacterium, assembly GCA_030853735.1. GTDB lineage: Bacteria > Chloroflexota > Chloroflexia > QHBQ01 > JAICKM01 > JAICKM01. Next base: position 10,184 of record JALYUO010000720.1, on the reverse strand, counting down.
TTGGACGCTCGATCCGGTCGGCCAATTGCTGGTCAGTGGCATCGCCCTGTGGGTGCTGATCCAGATTGACCCCTGGATCACCCTGGTGGTGTTTGTGCCGCTCATTGCCGTGCTGACGGCGGTCAACATGGCGAGCAAGCGCATCGAACGCTACCGTCGTGCCAATCAGCAATCCATCGGCGAAGTGACCGGCCTGCTGGGGGAAGTGTTTGGCGCGGTGCAGGCGGTGAAGACGGCCCACGCCGAGGCCGGCGTGGTCGCCTATTTTGGCACGCTCAACGAGGCGCGCCGCCGCGCCACGCTCAACGACCTGTTGCTCACCCAATTCATCCAGTCCATGTCCACCAACGCCGCCAACCTGGGCACGGGCATCCTCTTGCTGCTGGTGGCCGACAAGATGCGGAGCGGGCGTTTCAGCATCGGCGATTTCGCCCTGTTCATCTCCTACCTCGGCTGGCTGACCCAAGTGACCAGTATGTTCGGCAACTTTCTCACCCAATATCGCCAGACCGGGGTCTCGTTCGAGCGCCTGCTCACCCTGCTGCAAGGCGGTCGCCCCGCCGATTTGGTTGCCCACCACTCGTTTGACCCGCAGCGCACGGCCGTGCAAAGCGATGGGCGGCTGGTGCTTGCGCCGGCTGATCGGCTGCACGCGCTGGATGTGCGCGGGCTAACCTATCACTATCCCGGTAGCGCACACGGCATCACGGGCATCGATCTGCACCTGACCCGTGGCGCGTTCGTGGTCGTTACTGGGCGCATCGGCGCGGGCAAAACCACCTTGCTGCGAACGCTGCTGGGCCTGTTGCCGCCCGCCGCGGGCACGATTTGCTGGAACGGCGCGCCGGTGGCTGACCCGGCTACGTTTTTCGTGCCGCCGCGCAGCGCCTACACGCCGCAAGTGCCGCGCCTGTTCAGCGATTCGCTGGAAGACAACATCCTGCTGGGCCTCAGCGAGGCGACGGTGGACCTGCCCGCCGCGATCCACGCCGCCGTGTTGGAGCGCGATGTGGCCGAATTGGAAGATGGGCTGGCGACGCGCGTGGGACCACGCGGCATGAAACTCTCCGGCGGCCAGATCCAGCGCAGCGCCGCCGCGCGGATGTTTGTCCGCGTGCCCGATCTGCTGGTGGTGGATGATCTGTCCAGCGCGCTTGACGTGGACACCGAAAACGCCCTCTGGGATCGCCTCGCCCGCCGCCCCGATCTCACCTGCCTCGCCGTATCGCACCGCCGCGCCGCCCTGCGCCGGGCCGACCACATCATCGTCCTCAAAGATGGTTGCATTGTAGCGGCAGGCCGGCTCGACGATCTGTTGGCGACCTGCCCCGAAATGCAACACCTCTGGCACGGCGATCTAGTCGGGGCCGCAGTGGACTAACCCTAACGCGCCGCCCGCTTGCGCTGATAATACTCGCGGGCTTTGGCGCGACTGCCACAGCCTTCCATCGAACACCAGCGCCGGCTGTGATTTTTGCTGGTATCGAGGAAAAACCAGCCGCAATTGCCGTCCGCACATTGGCGCACCCGCCCCAGTTGCGGGCCGGTCAGCAGATCGGCGGCGGAGCGCAGCACGGGCCACAAGGGTGCGGCAAGCCGCCCTGCCGGCTCCTGCCACCCCCAGGCGAAACCCTCCGCCGTTGGGAGCAAGCAAGCATGGGCCAGCGCGTGGCCCAGCCCCGTGTTGAGGTGGGCGAGATCAGCCGCCGCCGCCGCCGTGTGGGTGGTAGCGGCGCGGAACAGGCGATAGAGGGCTTCACGCAAAGCGCAAGCCGCGTCCAGCGCCTGCTGCGCCTGCTGCGGCGCGGCGGTCGCCACGGCCAGCACCTGGGCTGCCTGTTCGCTTGCCAACAGCCCGCCATGCTGCGCCCAGCGCACCAGATCGCCGTATTCCCGCAGATACTCCACGGGATGATCGCTGCTGTGCCAGTCCACTGTGTTGACATAATCCAGACATAGATCGCCACCGATGCGGCCCGCCAGTCCCAATGTATCTGGTTGCTCTTCCATAACTTCACCACCAAAAACCTATTGACAGGTAAGAAAAAGCGTGCTATAATCTTCACTAGCATAAGCATAATAGCCGGTAAAAATAGTGCTGTCAAGCCGCCGGATCGATTCTTTATAGCGAAAGGGCAGATCAGACATGGAAACACCGACGACCAAAGCCGACCTACTCGCCCTCATTGGGCAGGAGCGCGCCGCCTGGGAGGAGCTGCTTGCTGAAGTAGGGGAGGAACGCCTGACTCAGCCCGACTTGGCCGGGGGCTGGACCTTCAAGGATGTGGCCGCGCATCTGACTGCTTGGCGGCAGCGTGCGGTCGTGCGCCTCCAGGCCGTGCAGCGCGGCGAAACGCCGCCGCCCCCGCCGTGGGCCGGGGTGCCCGCTGATGATGACTCCGTGAACGATTGGATCTACCAAACCAATCGCGCCCGCCCAGCGGCTGACGTGCTGCGCGACTCGCGCGAGTCGCTGGCCCACCTGGAAGCGGCGGTGGCGGTGCTGCCGGAGGCGGATCTGTTTGACCGCCAGCGCTTCCCCTGGATGGGCGATACGACGCTGGCGGAATCGATTATGGGCAACTCGTGCGACCACTTTTTCAGCGACCACGCACCCGTGTTGCGCGCATGGGTCAGCCGGCAGGCCGCGTGAGGAAAGGGGCCAGCGCCCGCGCTACGGCCTGCCGCTCGGCGGGCACGGCGGTGAGGTTGCGCCCCGCTTCTGCTGCTGCCAGCGTGGTGTCCGCGTCTTTGAGGAGGTGGCCGGTCAGCAGACCGGCCACCGTCGCGTCGCGGGCGATCACCCCGGCGGCTACCAGTTGCCGGATGCCGGCCAGGGTGGCCGCGCTGGCCGGTTCGCAGCCGATGCCGGCGCGGTCAATCACGCGCTTGGCCGCCAGGATCGCCGCGTCCTCCACGGCGGCCACGACTCCGCCGGTCGCCCGGATCACGCCCACCGCACGTCCGTAGCTGACTGGGCTGCCGATCTTGATCGCTGTCGCCACCGTCTCGGCTTTCAGCGCGATGGGACCAGCGAACCCGCCCTGGTAGCTCTGGAAAAACGGAGCCGCGCCGCGTGCCTGGATCGCTGCTACGCGCGGCAAGCGCGCGATCAGGCCCAGGTGCTGCGCTTCGGCCAGGGCTTTGCCTAGCGCGGCGGTGTTGCCCAGGTTGCCGGCAGGCAGCACGATCCAGTCGGGCGGTTGCCAGTCCAGATCCTGAAGCAGTTCCCAGCCGATGGTTTTTTGCCCCTCAATGCGGAACGGGTTGATCGAGTTCAGCAGGTAGATGCCCAGATCGGCGCACACCTCCTGCACCAAGCGCATCGCGTCGTCAAAGTCGCCCGCGATCTGCACGGTGATCGCGCCGTAGCCGACGGTTTGCGCCAGCTTGCCCCGCGCCACGGCCCCGGCGGGGATAAAGACGAAGCAGGGAATCCCGGCCTGGGCGGCATAGGCTGCCAACGCCGCCGAGGTGTTGCCGGTGGAGGCACAGGCCACGGCGTGCGCGCCCAGCCGCCGCGCTTGGCTCACCCCCACGGTCATGCCGCGATCCTTGAAGCTGCCGGTCGGGTTCTCGCCCTCGTGTTTGAGGAACAGCGTGTCTAGCCCGGCATAGCGGCCAATCGTGCCCGGCCCGCCCCCGGCGGCGGCTCCGACCGGGTAGAGGTTGGTATTGCCTTCCAGTTTGCTGACGATATCCGCGTCGCTGAACGGCGGCAGCAACTCGCGGAAGCGCCAAGTGCCACTGGCCCCAATGCCGCGTCGCGCCGCCCGCCGGTTGTCGAACGTGGCGTGTGTTACCCCCTCGCGCACCGCATCATCGGCAGCGTAGGCGACTTCCAGCGTTTCGCTGCACTCGCAGCGATAGCGGATCTCGTCACGCGGGTACTGCCGCCCACAAGCTGTGCAGGCCAGCATGGGAGTAGGGGAGGTACTATCGGACGACATATCCCTAAAGTTCTGCTTCTCACTAAGAAGTTGCATACGAAGGAATCTCCTTTGTGCCTGATCTCTAAGCCATCTTTGCTCAGGTGCGCCGGGCAACGAACACCATGACGCGGCTGGCGCTAACCAGGGGTCCACAGTGCCAATCGCCGTAGACAGCCTCGATGGCGAATCCGGCAGTGGTCAACGAGATGGTCAACTCTGCTAGGCTACGGAAGCGCAGCTCGTCGTTTGCGACTATGATCTCACCAGTGGCAGTGAATACGTTGTGGCCCGCTAGTCGAACCCGGCCGTTACCTACACTGACTACCTCCAACCAAGTCTCCATTGGTCCGTTGGGTGAGTCGAATCGCTCGTAGGTGGCCGCGCGATTCCATCGTTCCCACGCGCGGTCCTCTGGATTGCGGCTCTCGAAGGCGAGATGACCGCCGGGCCGTAGGGCGACGTGGATCGCGTGCAAGGTCGCGGCCCATTCGTCGTCGTCTAGGAACACCTGAGCCACATTGCCGGTCATGATCAGCAAATCTGCCGCTGGTGTCCCCAAGACACCGGCATCACCTTCAACCCACTGCACCTGATCAGCACCTGGTTGGCGACGGGCGACCGCCAGCATCGCGGGGGCGGGGTCAATACCGACGACTTGGCGGCCACCAGTTGCCAGTTCGCAGGTCAGCAGACCGGTACCACAGCCTAGATCGAGGATGCGGCGAGCAGCGAGGTCTGCGGCGAGCCGGCGGTAGAAGTCCCTGTCGGCCCTACCAGTGTTCTCGATGTCGTACAGGGCCACTAGGCGTGGGTCCACGTAGTGCTGACCTAGTTTTACCATAACGGTCCCTTCTCATTGCTCAACAAACCCTAAAAATCTCCGTGTCTCCGTGGCTCCATGTTATCGTCCGTGACGGTCGCGCCGTGCCGATCAATGTCCAGGATCTGGGCGCTGCCGGTCAAACCGGCGCGGGCGGCGGCGTGGCACAGCGCGGCGGCAACGGCCTGGGCAGGCGGGCCGGGCGCGGTGAGCGCCAAGATGGTGGAGCCGCCGCCCGACAGACACGCGCCATAGGCACCCGCCGCCCGCGCCGCCGCCAATAGATCGGGCAGGGCCGGGAAGAGTTGCGCGCGATAGGGTTGGTGCATCCGATCTTCCATGGCCGGGCCGAGCAAGCGGTATTGCCCGCTGCTAAGTGCGGCCAGCAGCAGGGCGACACGACTGGTGTTGAACACCACATCGGCTTGCGTGTAGTGGGTCGGCATCAGGGCGCGCCCCTGCACGGTATCCATAGCAAAGTCGGGAATATAGACCACCGCCTGAATGTCTGCCGGGAACGGCAACGGCACATTCAGCAACTGTGGCCCGTCGAAGGTGTTGACCACGAGGCCACCGAGCAGGGCCGGCGCAACATTGTCGGGATGGCGGCCGTGTTCGAGCGCGACCGCGTGGGGCAGCAATGCCGCCGCCGTCAGCCCCAGCCCCAGCAGCGCGTTCGCCGCCTGGAGACCACCGACCACCGCCGTCGCGCTGCTGCCCAGCCCCCGGCCCGCCGGAATGCGGAGATCCATGCGAATGTCCAGCCCCGGCACTGGGCGATCATGCGTGTGGCAGAGCGCGGCAAAGGCCCGATAGAACAAATTGGTTCGGTCAGTGGGCAGATCCCCCTCCGCTTGGATCTGCAACGTCCCGGCCGCTGTAGTGCGGACTTGGAACGTGTTATACAGCGTGTAGGCGAGGCCGAGGACATCGAAGCCCGGTCCCAGGTTGCCTGACGTGGCCGGGACACGGACGCAAATCGCCGCCGGGCGTGGCGCAGGGGGATCGATCATGCGCGCCCCAGGCCGAAATGCGCGTGGATGGCGCGCACCGCCGCATCGCGTTGGCTGCCGGCGAGGACAAAGGAGAGGTTTAGTTCGGACGATCCTTGCGCGATTGCCAGCACTTCGATACCCGCCGCGCCCAACGCCATAAACACCTGCCCGGTCACGGCCGGCTTGCCGCGCATCCCGGCCCCAATGACGGCGATGATGGCGACCCCCGTCTGCACCGTTTGCCCCTCGATCAATCCCTGCTCTTGTTCCGCCGCAAATTCGCGCCCGATGCCGGCCTGGGCTTGCGCGGCGTGGGCTTCCTCGATCAACACGCAGATGTTGTACTCCGACGAGGACTGTGAGATCATCAGCACGTTGATTTCGGCGCGGGCGATGGTCGAGAACAGCCGTGCCGCCACCCCCGGCAAGCCGACCATGCCTTTGCCCTGCAAGGTCAGCAGCGCCAAGTGTGAAATGGCGGTGATGGCGTGGATCGAATCGCCGGCGGGGGCCGGGTCGGCAGTGATCAGCGTGCCAGGGGCGGCGGGAGCAAAGGTGTTTTTGATCCGCACCGGGATACCGCGCTCCACGGCGGGCGCAATCGTCTTGGGGTGCAACACCTTCGCGCCGAAATAGGACATTTCGGCGGCCTCTTCATAGGACAGGCGCGGCAGGGTGCGCGCATCGGCCACCACGCGCGGATCGGCAGTCATCACGCCGTCCACATCGGTCCAAATCACCACCTCGCGCGCATCCAGGGCGCTGCCCAGGATTGAGGCCGAGTAGTCGGAGCCGCCGCGCCCCAGCGTGGTCACGATGCCGTCGCGGTTTGCGCCAATAAAGCCGGTGACGACCGGCACGCGCCCGGCGGCCAGCAGCGGACCCAAGACCGCCGCCGCCTGCCCACGGGTAGCCGCCATCAAGGGATACGCATTGCCGAAGGTACTGTCCGTCACCACCACGCGGCCGGCATCCACCGCCGTAGCCGGGCACTCGCGGGCGCGCAACGTCGCGGCGACAATGCGGCAACTAATGCGCTCACCCAGGCTGCTGATATAGTCCAGCGTGCGGCGGGTGGCTTCGCCGAGGATGCCGACGCTCTGGATAAAGCCCTCCAACTCGACCCAGAGGGGGTGCAACTCCGCCGCCAGTTCGTGGTCGAGGTCTGCCGACAACTGTAAATCAGCGATCAGCGCCGAATGCTGCTCTTGTAGCGCTATCACGCGCTGCAAAGCGGGCAGTCGCCGGCGGGCGGCGGCATCGTGCGCCGCCGCCAGCAGGCTATCGGTCACGCCGCTGACCGCCGACACTACGACCAGCACCGGCTCCTGGGCCTGCGCGGCCTGCACCAGCGCAGCTACCTCGCTGATGCGCGCCGCCGTGCCGACTGAGGTGCCGCCAAACTTCATGACCAACATCGGCTGCTCCCTAAGCAAGAGAAAGCGCCCGGTAGCGGGCCGAAGCCGTCACCGGGCGCGGATAGAGCGACATTGCGCTATTCGCCGTAGCGACCCGCCCCCGAAGGAGCAGGCCGCCTGAAGGTGCATTCTATACCGCAACCGGCGCGGGTGTCAAGATCGCTGACCTAACTCCAGGGCGTATGCGTTCTCGCGTTGCAGCGCGGTGGGCGGACTGCGGGCAACCCGCACGGACGGTGGGAGCGGCCTCCCGGCCGCGCTGGCGCGTGGCATACCCCGATCTACTCGTCTGCTACCCCACCGGTGCGGTCAGGGTAGGCTTGCGCGGCCAGAAGGCCGCTCCCACCGTCCGACTCATTCCGCGCCCTAAGCCCGCCGACGTGAGAACGCATAAGCCCTGACCTAACCCCCCACCCCCTTCCCTACAGAGGAAGGGGGTGCCGACGGAGCGATAGGCGTTAATAGTAGGCATCACACTATCGTCCGTCTAACTCCCCCTTCCTTCGTAGGGAAGGGGGTTGGGGGGTTAGGTCGGCGCTACGGCAGACACGTCCCTGCCGGGTTGGTCACGGCCAGGTAGACGATCTTGGCGATCTGGCCCCGGAAAGCGTTGGCGCTGGGGCGGAACGTCCCATCACTGTAGCCGCTAATGGTCCCCCGGCAGACGGCTGTCTCGACAAACGGATAGAACACATCCTGCGGATCCTCGTCGGTGAAGGTGGGGCGGGGCGGGTTGATCAACGGGAAACCCGCCCCGATCACCACGATCTTCGCCAACTGGCCGCGCGTCACAAAGTTCGACGGGCGGAAGTACGGGCGTTGGGCGCTGTCGCAGGGTTCCGGCGCGCCCGTTTGGTTGTTCACCCCGCCACAGTTGTAGCCACTGATGACGCGGTGCGCCGCCGCCGTCTCGATCAACTGGTAGAAGACGTTGTCCGGCGTGACATCAGTGAAGGTGCGATCCTCTGCCGCCGGCGGTGCGACCAGCACGATATTGAAGGCCAGCACCACGATCTTGGTCATTTGGCCGCGCGTGGTGTTGTTGAACGGCTTGAACGTGCCGTCACTATAGCCGCTGATGACCCCGCGGCAGGCCAGGTAGTAGACCCCCTGGTAGTAGTAGGCGGTTGCATCGGTCACATCGCTGAAGCGGATCGGGCAGGGCGTTTGGGTCGCCACGGCGGTGCGGGTCGCACTCGCCGGCACGCTTGTCGCGGTAGTCGTCACCTGAGCGGTTATCGTCGCCTGGGTGGTTGCGCTCACCTGGGCGGTTGTGGTGGCCTGAGCCGTTGTCGTCGCCTGGGTGGTCGCGCTCACCTGGGCCGTTAGGGTGGCCTGGGCGGTGGCGGTCGCCGTCGCCGTCGTCGCTGCGGTTGCGCTCACCTGGGCCGTTAGAGTGGCTTGGGTGGTGGCGGTCATGGTTGGCGTGTTTAGCGGCGCAGTGGCGGTGGCGGTGACTTGGGCGGTGGCGGTCGCCGGCGGGGTGGCGGTGATCGTTGCCACCACGGTCGGCGTGCCCGTGCCCACCGGGAAGGGACCGCTCGGCAGCGGCCAGACATACGCGCCGCGGCCACGGGTCCAGAGCGACAGAGTGGTGAAGCCGCGGTCAATTTGCATATCCCAAATCATCACATTCGGCAAACCCGCCGAGAACTTGTTCCAGACCGGCGTGACGGCCGTGATGTCGTTGGTGTAGTACAGCCCCCAATCGCTGCCCGCGAACACCTGCTGCGGATAGAGCGGGTTGGCGATGATCGAGTCAATCGGGATGTTGGGCAGGTTGCCGCTTTTGTTGGCCCAGGTAAAGGAGCTACAGCCGGAGCCGCAGGTCACTTGGTATACATGGCCCGGCGTGCTGGGCGAGTTTTCGTCGAAACCCCCGACCGCCGCGTAGCCGAGCAGAGGGTTCAGCGGGTCGGTCGTCACGTCCAGGATGGGGCGGTTCGGCAGCACCGTGTTGCCGCCGGTCACGTCAATCCAGGTCGCCGCGATGCCCTGACCCAGCCCGAAGCCATACTGCACATTGCCGTCGTTGGTGCCGACAATGGCCGTGGTCGAGATACTCACGGCATAGCTCAGTTGGTTGATATAGGAGCGGTCCAGCAGCGTGCCCTTCGTCAGGTTCGGGCTGATCGCTGTCCAGGGTGTGGTGCCGGTCGTGGTCTCCCAGACACGGTTGCTGCCCAAGATCAGGTGCTTGCAGCCGCTAGCTGGGCAATCATACTTGTAGATTTCATAGGGGGTGGTGAAGCTGCGCGTGTCCGCTGTCCAGCCGCCGGTGATGTTGGCATAGCTGCCATACGGCCCAGTGGTTGAGAGGTTGAGCGTGCCGTTGTTGTTCTCTTGATACCAGCGTTGGTTCAACACCGGCTCAATGCGCGCGTAGAAGCCATCGCCGCCGACCATCAGCCGCCAGAGCGCCACGCCGGGGTTGCCGCTCCACTGGTACGCATCGGAGCCGTTGTCTTGCGCGCCGCCGTTCGCGCCGGGGTTGGCCGAGGTAGCGAAGTTGCCGGTGATGTCGCCGGAGTAGAACTCGATGGTGTTCAGGCTATCGTTCAGTTGGTTCCAGGTCGGCGCAGTGCTATTCGCGTTGAGCGTGACATACGCGCCGCCGTCGCTGCCGGCCAGCAGGGTGGACGATGAGCCGGGGATATAAGCGAGTGCGTGTTCGTCAACGTGCTGGGTGTTGCCGCCGCCGTAGCCACAGGTGACATCCGAGAGCGTCGTACCGCCGTCTATAGACTTCCAAATATCAAAGGTATCCATATAGAGCGTGTCGGCGTTATTGGGGTCCACCGCCAAGCCCTGGTCATACCAGTTCTGGCCGTAGTCCATGCCGCAGCCACCCAAGGCGCTGGGGCCGGATCGCTGCTGCCACGTCGCTCCGTCGTCGGTGGTGCGCCACAGACCCAATTGGCCGCCGCGCTGGGCACCGCCGGTCGTCTGGATGGCTTGCACCTGCGCGTAAATGGTCGGGTTCGTGCTGCCCGTGCCCCAGGTGCTGGGCGCGTAGGCT
>JALYUO010000620.1 GCA_030853735.1 Chloroflexota bacterium | reverse complement strand
GTATTCGGCGGGGCCGACCCCACTGCCTGCTTGGCGCGCAAAGCCGCAGTAGAGTTCGGGCAGGCGGTAGAAGGGGAATTGCAAGGCGGCCTCATAGAATTGCGTCGCTAGAGCGAGGGCTGCGGCGCGGTGCCCGTAGCGGCGCAGCCCAGCGATTAGGATCGCGTTGTCGTGCGGCCAGATCGAGCCGTTGTGGTAGCTCATCGGGTTATAGGAGGGGCTGTCGCGGCTGATCGTCCGCACGCCCCAGCCGGAAGCCATGTCGGGCGTGACCAGCCGCGCGGCAACGAGGGCGGCTTTGTCGGCATCAGCAATGCCGGTCCAGAGGCAATGACCGGGGTTGCTGGTGATGGTGGGAATGGGGCGCTTGCCCGCGTCCAGCCCTTGCGCGTAATAGCCGGCTTCCTCCATCCAGAAGGCGGCGTTGAAGCGTGTTTTGAGCAGGGAAGCTTCAGCGGTCAAGCGGGCGGCGCGCTCACTATCGCTGTGGGCGGCCAGCAGCGGGGCCAAGCCGGCTTTGGCGGCGTAGACATAGCCTTGCACCTCGCAGGCGGCCACTGGCGTGGCGGCCAGCGTGCCGTCGGGAAATTGGGTCGAGTCGCCGCTATCTTTCCAGACCTGGTTGCGGATGCCGTTGGGCGTGTCGTGAGCGACATATTCCACAAAGCCGTCGCCGTCCACATCGCCGTACTGATCGATCCAATCCAGCGCCGCCAGGACGTTGGGCAGGAAGCGCGCATACAGTCCCTCGTCGGCGGTCCAGCGCATGGTTTCGACAAAGAGCATGATGAACAGTGGAGTGGCATCCACGGTGCCGTAGTAGGGCGTGTGGGGCACCATTTTGAGGCGGGCCATTTCCCCGAAGCGGATTTCGTGCAGGATCTTGCCGGGCTGCTCCTCGCGCCAGGGATCTACTACGTGGCCCTGGTAGGCGGCGAGGACATCGAGCGTGCCACGGGCGAGGCTGGGATTGAGCATCAGCGTTTGCAGGGCCGTGATCAGGCTGTCGCGGCCAAAGGGCACGGCATACCAGGGGAGGCCGGCGGTGGGGAAATAGCCTGCGTCTACGGCCTGCGACAGGCTGCGTAAGTCGGCGGCCCCCTGCGCCAGGAGGCGCACGTAGTGATCGTTGGCCGACTGCACGCTGGTGCTACTCTGCTGCCAGTCGCTGTGGGCCTGGCGCAGGCGGGTAGCGGTCTGGTCAAAAGAGAGGCCGGCAAAGGGCGTGCCTTTGTCTTCGGGGGCGAGGGTGAATTGGATCTCGACCGATTCTTCGGGCGGCAGGGTCAGGTTCCAGGTGAGCTGCACGGGGCGGCTTGGCACGTTGGGGTGGGGCACCGGCGCATCTCCAGCGGGGATCATCACGCCTGCGCTCTGGCTGTCGGGGGCTGCCGGTTCGGTCGCCAGCCACACGGCGTTGTCGGGCGGCGGGCTGAACACGGCGGTGGCGTGGTAATCCAGCCCGTCGAGGCCGCTGTAGCGCAGGTGGAGCGTCGCGCCGTCGAATACGGGCGGGTGGACGGTGCCCCAGCGGTCGCGCGGGAAGCCTCGCACGTCAAACATATCGCGGAAGTCGGCCCCGATTTCGAGTTGGAGGGCGACGGCCACCGGCGTGCGGTTGTAGTTCATCAGGCCAATCTGTTCGTGCAGCCCGCCCAGCACGAGCCGGTTGCGCCGGACGCTGATGGTCTGCGGTAGCACATGGCTGCCGTCGTCGTTCACGATCAGCGGGTTGGCGAAGTGCAGGTTGACCAGGAAGCTCTCGCTGTTGGTAGCTTGCAGCAGTTCCAAGTCGCGCCCGTTCAGGCGCAGGTTGCATTGGCTGAGGTAGCGCGTGTCGCGGTAGTATAGTCCGAGCGGGCTGTCGGGCTGGATGTTGCCGTATTCGTCGCTGACGATAAATACATCGTCTTCCTTCAGCACGAGTTGCTGCGTCGTGGTCGTCATCGGTGGGGTCTCCTTTGGTGGGCGATCCTGGCGTGGTGGGCTGCGGTGTTAGCGGTTGTGCAGCAGCATTGCGCGTGCCAGCAACAAAGCGTGAAACGTGAAACGTGAAACGTAAAAACCACTTTGTGAATCTGCTGAATTGGGCCGCTACTTTTGCTGGGGCGGTGGCGTTGGGAACGATGCAACTCCCGCACCGAGTCCGCCGAGGGGACGGTGCCGGTGCGGGTGTACACCTCTTGAGCAGTCTCCTTAACTCCTGATCCACGAAGACGCTTTTGATCCACGAAGGGCCACGAAGGATCACGAAGATTACGACGACGGGTTTTGATCCGCGAAGGACGCGAAGACGCGCGAAGGTTTTTGATCGGCGAACTCAGCACTCGGCACGCAGAACGCAGAACGCAGAACGCAGCACCCAAAAACCAAACCCCCGTCCTCCGTGTCTCCGTGTCTCCGTGTTGAAACCGTAACTCAGCACTAGAGCCTGTTATGCACTTTCCAGGCGTGGGACACCTGCCACAACGCGGTGCCGTAACCGGGACACAAACCTGCGAGAGTCAGCAACCAGGCAGCTAAAACCCATAGCATCGTTTATGGGTACTTA
>JALYUO010000615.1 GCA_030853735.1 Chloroflexota bacterium | reverse complement strand
CGCCGTCCTGGCAATTCGTCGGCTCTCCCCAGAGCGCCCTCCCCACCGGGTACACCTGCGGGGCCGCACCTGGGGGTGCTGACTCCTCTTAAACATCAGGGTATTCGCTCAGAACGCATAAGCCCTGCCCAGTGAGGTCGCCCTGTGGCAGGGCACGGCGGGCTTATGGTATAGTGGCAGGACTTTACGGGCCGCGCATAGAGTGAGAAACGGAGCAATGGATGGAGCAGAGCAAAGTGGTCACGCTGGAGACCCTGCTGGCGCAGCGGGCGGCGTGGCGGACGGCAGGCCGGCAAGTAGTGTTCACCAACGGTGCGTTTGATCTGCTGCACGTCGGCCATGTGCGCTATTTGCAGGCGGCGCGGGCGCTAGGCGACGTGTTGATCGTGGGCCTCAACAGCGATGCGTCGGTGCGGGCGTATAAGGGGCCGACTCGCCCGCTGATCGCCGCCGCCGAGCGTGCCGAACTGCTGGCGGCGCTGGCCTGCGTGGATTATGTGGTCCTGTTTGACGAGCCGACCGCCACGCGGCTGGTGGAGGCGTTGTCTCCCGATATTTATGTCAAGGGCGGCGACTACCAGGGCGCGGTGGGCGCAGCGGGCAAGCCACTGCCCGAAGCGGCTGCCGTGCAAGCCGCCGGCGGCGCGGTCCACATCATCCCCTTTGTGCCGGGGCGCAGCACCAGCGGGCTGATCGAGCGCATCGAGGCGGCCTCGCGCGCCGAAACCCGCGCCGGGCGCGCCACCGGACGCGGCGAAACGGCGGACTGATGGCGGTCAACCGCATCGCGCGCGCCGCCGGCATCATCATGGTCGGTTCGGTCCTCAGCCGCGTGCTGGGCCTGGGCCGCGAAGGGGTCATCTCCGACCTGTTCGGCGCGCACGGCAAAGTGGATGCCTTCACCGTCGCCGCGCAAATCTCCACCATCTTCTACGACCTGCTGATCAGCGGGGTGGTCAGCGCCGCGCTGGTGCCGGTCCTCAGCGAGTACGCCGCCGAGAAGGATCGTGCCGAACTGGGCCGCATCGTCAGCATTGTGCTGACCGGCGCGGTGCTGGTGTCGCTGATCGGCGTGCTCGTCTTGGAAGTGCTGGCGTTGCCGGTGGTCCAGTTTATCGGCGGCGACATGAGTCGCGCCAACTTCGCGCTGGCCGTGAGCATGACGCAGATCGTGTTGCCGGGCGTGTTATTCTTGGGCATCTCGGCAGTGCTGATGTCGGCGCTGTATGCGTTGCACCGCTTCACCTTCCCCTCCCTGGCGATGTCGGCGTTGAACGTGGCGATCATCGGCGCGGCGATCTTTCTGACCGGGGCATTGGATGTGCGAAGTCTGGCGGTCGGTATGGCCGGCGGCGCGGTGCTGATGGTGGCGATCCAATGGCCGGGCCTGCGCGATGTGCCGATCCGCCCCTCGTTTCACTTCCGCCACCCGGCGGTGAAGCGCATCTTGCAACTGTACGCGCCGATTGCGATCAGCCTGCTGGTGAGCCAGGCGGCGCTATTGCTGGACCGTCGCTTCGCCATTGAGACCGGCGAAGGCAGCGTGGCGGCCATGCGCTACGGCACGACGCTGATCCAGTTCGCGCTGGGCATTGTCGGTGCGGCGATTTCGCTGGCCGCGCTGCCATCGCTGTCGCAGCATTTCGCCAACCGCGACGAGCCGGCCTACCGGCGCACACTGGGGGTGGGCCTCCGCATGGTGACGGTGCTGGTGGTGCCGGCGGCGGTCGGCTTGGCCGTGCTGGGCATCCCGTTGGTCACGCTGGTCTTTCAGCATGGCGTGTTCAATGAGGGCGATAAGTGGCGCACCGTGCTGGCTCTGGTCTGCTATGTGTTGGGCCTGCCCGCCGCCGCGCTCAATCAGGTGCTGATTTTCGGCTTCTATGCGCGCAAAAACACGGTCACGCCGGTGGTAATCGGCATTGTCGGCGCGGGGGTGTATTTGCTGCTGGCGGTGCTGCTCAAAGGGCCATTCGGCATGGTGGGCTTGGTGCTGGCGAGCAGCGCGCAACTGACGTTTAATGCGACCGTGACCGGACTGTTGCTGTGGCGCAGTCTGGGCGGTTTGCGTGGCGAAAGCCTGGGGGCCACGGCGCTGAAGAGCGGGCTGGGCGCGCTGCTGATGGGCGGCGTTAGCTTCCTAGCCTGGGGATTGCTGGCGCAGCGGCTGCCCGATAGCTTTGTCGGTCATGTGCTGGCGGTGGCGGTGCCGGGGGGGCTGGGGGTGCTGGTCTACGGGGCGGTGCTGGCGGCGTTGCGGGTGCGCGAACTGGAGTTCCTGCGAGATCGCTTGGCCCGCCGCCTGCCGGGGCGCGGGCCGCAGGGCGCAGAGCCGGTATTGGTGGTGGATGACGAGGTGGCAGCAGTCACCGCCGAACCCGCGGCCATTATCGCGCCGGGCAGGCTGGGGCCACCGAGCGCAGGGGGACCACGGGGCGGCTAAAGCCGCGTCTACCGCTACGAAGCCCGCCTGCGCGGGCTGGAGGGTGTTTTAGGCGGGCGCGGCGGCGGAATCGGCGGCGGTCACGAGGCGCTCTAGCTCGGTCACGACGCGATCTAGTTCGGCAACCAGCGGGTTGGGACCGGCGGCGCGTAGGGCCGTGACCATGGATCGGTAATACCAGAGCGTGCCGGCTTTGCCGCCGCGAAAAATGGCCCAGAGCGCGTCGCCGTGCTGCCGGTAGTCGGCCAGCACGGTGCGGGCATTGTGCAGCTTGTCGGCGGCAGACACTAGGCGCACGGCGGGCGAGGCATGGGCGATATGGGCGATATAGGCTTCTTTGCGCGCCTGCCAGGGCGGTTTGGGGGTCTCATCGGTGTCCGAACAGCCGTCTACAATGGCGGCGACCGTTTCGCCGAAGCGCGCCTGGATGGCGGCGCGGGTAGACGAGCCACCCTGATCCTCCACCGCGTCATGCAGCAGCGCGGCAATAGCGGCATCCTCATCGCCGCCGGCTTCCAGCACCAGCGCGGTCACCGCTAGCAGATGAGCCAGATAGGGCATACCGGAGCCTTTACGCACCTGCGTGCGGTGCAATTGCGCGGTGTAAAGTAGTGCGTCGTCGAAGCGCGGGCTGAGTTGCATGGGTTCCTCCTAATGCGTAATGCGTAATGCGTAAGTAAGTCGTCGGCTTGTCATTCCTGTCCCACTAAGCGCAGAATCCGTCCTTACCTCATTGCGACGACTAGCCAAGAATGGCGATCACGAATACATGAATAGCGAGGGCAATCCATAAGGTAGGAGGCGGTTCCACCCGGCGATACCGGCCTTACCCCGATCTGGTCCGTGCGTAGTCGCGCTCGCCCTTACCTCGCGGCAACACCGCATTCTGCACTGCGTTCAGCAGAACAGGAGTGCGCGGGGAAGGTAGCAGCGCTGCTTGCTGCGCCGTACCGATCCCTACTGGGGCGATGTGCTAGTTCGATTGATTACGGCTTGTTTAAAATATCACTTATATTAGCTGCTTTTGCCTATCACCGGGATTTGGAGCCTGAATCTACGAGTTGTAGTGGTTATCAAGCGGTGAG
>JALYUO010000594.1 GCA_030853735.1 Chloroflexota bacterium | reverse complement strand
CTTGCAGACCAACCCGTAGCCCAGCGGTTGCGGGCGGCGCGGGATCGGGTGCCAGGCGCGCCTGGGCCGCCGCCGGCCACCCAGCTACGGCGCTGATCACCAGGAGCCGGCACAATAGGTGGCGGCGCGGGGCCGTGCGGCGGGAGCTTTGCATGGCGAAACCTCTCCTGGCGGGTAAAAACTGCTTGATCGCTACCCGCTAATTATAGCCAACGGTAGCGGCGGCTGTCTAGTCGGGCAGCGGGGGAAAAAGCGGGGGAGTTTTGCGCGCCGGACGACCTCACCCCCCAACCCCCTCTCCTAAAGGGAGAGGGGGAGTCTATGCAGTGCTGGTCGTTCAGTGGGGATCGGAGTATCATCCGTCTAGCTCCCCCTCGCCCTTTAGGAGAGGGGGTTGGGGGGTGAGGTCGGCTACCTACTTACGGGCAGGTCAGCAGGCCCACGTCGTCTACATAGAAACTGGTCGTCAGGCTGGCATCGGTCGTCGCCTTGAACTGCACGCGCACCGTCTGGCCTTTATAGGCCAGCAGGCTATAGCTGGACTGCGTCCAAGTGCCGGCGGGGCTGGCGTTGCTCACAGTTTGCAGCGTGCCCAGCACAGTGCCTGCCGTGTTCAGCACCTGCACGGTCAGCTTATCGTAGACCGTGCTGCCGGTTTCCTGCGTCGTCTGCTGCCACCAGTAGGTGAGCGTGGCCGCCGTCGCGGTGCTGGGGATGCTCACTTGCTGGTAGAGCGTATCGGTGCCGTTGTTGTAGCCGCCCAGATACGCGCCATACGTGCCGCTATGCGGCTTGCTGGAGTCGATCAAGTTATAACCACCGCTGGAGCTTTGCACCCACGGCGCGGCGGAGCCGGTCTCGAAGCCGCCGTTGCTTACCTGTTGCGTACACGCGCCGGGGGTCGGCGTGACGGTGGGGGTGTTGGGGGGGCCGGGCGGCGGGGTCGGCGTGTTAGTTGGCGTATTGGTGGGGCCGGGCGGGGTAGCGGTGGGCGTATTGGTGGGGCCACCGCCGGAGGTCACGGTCAGGAAGACTGCCGTGATCGGTCCCCAGGTGAGATTGCCGCTCACGCTGGTCGCGCTGCGCCCGCGCACAAACACGACATGGCGGCCCACGCTCAGGCTGCCGGTACTGACCGTGGCGCCGGCGGCTACCGTGCTGCTGGTGAAACTGCCGCTCAGAGCGATAGCCGTGCCGCCGGCCCACGGCGGCGTGTCCACATAGTATTCGCCGGCAGCCACCGTGCCGTTATAAGTGTTGCCGGTCCAGGCGCTGCTCAGGCTGGCCGTCAAGTTGCTCGTGCTGCCCTGTGCCACGCTGGATGGGCTGACCGCCACGCTCTTGGCATCCGGGCCGTGTGTGGTCAGGTAGGGCGTGCGGGCAATCTTCGCCATATAGGCCAACATCCCCTGGTTGTGCGGCCAAATCGCTGAGTCAATGGTCGAGTAGGCGGGGAAGAAGCTGCCGCCTTCCAGTTCGGTCGTAAACGCCGCCGCGCCCAGTTCGCCGTAGGCCCAGTCGAGCGAGTCGCCGTCCACCGCGTAGAGGCAATTGGGCGGCGCGCACGCCTGATAGCCGTTGCCGACCGGATAGGCGTTGGTCGCGCTCATGTGCTTGGCGATGTTCGCTAGGTCGGCATTGTTGGGCGCGGCACTGGTTGTCCAGCCCCACGGGTAGAGGTTGAGGTTGGCGTAGGAGTGCATCCCCATCACGATGCCGGTCGCCGTGATCGCGGCGGCATCGGTGTTGTTCGGCCCGCGCTGGTCGGCGATCAGGCTGCGGATTTTGGCCGTGATATAGCCGGTCTCCGTGTCGGATGCCGCCGCAGGGCCACGATAATCCGCCGCGCAGGGCGAGGTGCTGGAGCCGCTGCAACAGCCCCACAGGAAGGGGAAGTTGCGGTTGAGATCGGTGCCGAACTGCGAGCTGCTGCTGGGCGGGTATTGCGTGCAGCCATTGGTCTTGTTGGCGTTTTTGCGCTGATAATAGGGGCTGCTGCCGCCCGCTTCCACGATATGGTGGCCGTCGGGGTTGAGCATCGGCATCACCCAAATATCCTGGTAGTCCACCAACCAATGCGCGTCGGGGTCGCTGTTATAGCCGTCGAGCAGCCAGTTGATGTAGCGCATCGCCACTTCGGGCGTGGCGATTTCGCGCGAGTGGATGCCCGCGTCATACCAGAACACCGGCTTGGGACCGGCGATGTTGCGGTTGGTGATATGCAGTGCCCACAGGTCGTAGCCGTTCGAGGCGTTCGGCTGCGTGCAGCTACCCAGATGGTCTTTGCACCAGGAATTGCCCACGTCAATTTTTTCGGCCAGCGTCGGGTAGGCCGCCACTTTGCTGTCGAGGAAACTCTGCATCTCCTCCACCGTGCGATAGCCGCCGTCGAAGCTGTCGGGGCTGTTTTGCCCGAACAGCATGGGGCTGTTGGCCTGCGCCGTGGTCGTCTTGTCGATCTCCGGCTGTAGCCCCTTCGCCAGCATCTGGTTATACGTGGGCCGGTCGGTCCAGAAGGTCAGATAGCCACTTTGGGTGTCCATCTCGTCGGCGCTCCACTCGGCGGCCAGGCGGTCGCGCTCGGCCACGCTGTGAAACGGCACGCGCACGACCAGCACTTCGGGGCGGGCCGGGGTGCTGCTCTGCGCGGCGGGAGCCGACTGGGCCGGCGGCGCGGCCCCATTAGCCCCCGGCAAGCCCAGCACGCCCGCAATCGCGGCTATCGCCAACGCCACTACGATTCCATTTCCGGTACGTCCTCTCATCCAGGTCTCCTCCTCCAACAGCAGGCCCCCCTAGCCGGGCTGGGCGCGGCGACTAGCAAGCACCATTCCAGCAGGCCGCGTCCTTGCGGCCTGCAATGTCAAGTAGGGTTAAGCAACCCAGCCGCCGCCATCATACGCGAGGCGCACTGACAAATGCGCTGACAAATGGGGTCAGAATGCGCGCTTGCTGCTTCAATCCAGCTGCTCCTGATTCAGCGGAGTCTGGGAGTCTGTATGTAACGCCGATAGGATGTGTGTAGGGCCGCAATTCATTGCGGGGGCCGGCAATGCAGCTACCGCTAGTGCAAGTTCCAGCAACCTATGGCGTGTAGTCGCGCACGGTGGTGCGCCGTACTCGTTGGGGCTGGCCCAAAAGGTTACTGGATCCCGCACTAGCGGCAATTCAGGCGACCGTTTGCGCGATCCGCAACGAGTACGAGCGCAGCAAGCAGTGCCGCTACAGCCAGCAGGTCTGTTAGAAAGGGATTAGTGCAGCTTGGCTCAAATAAAAATATGGTAAAGTGGCACATTATTGCCTACGAGTAATGGTGCAGTCTAGCCCGCGTAGCGCCCGACCAGCAACGGGCGGTAGGAGGCGGTTCCACCCGGCGAAGCTGGCCTGACCGCGATTTCTCCCGCGGGGTGCCGCGCCCCCTAGAGGCAGCATCGCCGGCCACGGTCGCGGGACGGAGCCTCCCTCCTACAATTGCGTGCTATCCGGCGACATTAGGCTCACCCTCATTAAAAAGCTCCGTGTCTCCGTATTGTCGTCCGTTCTATGAGTGCCGGATTCTGCGCTGCGCTTTGAATGACAAGATCATAGGCTGAACCGTTACTTACGTTTTACGTGTTACGGGCCAAACACCACCCGCGCATTGGGATGCCCATAGAGGCTGTAGGCCAGATAGGTGGGGTCGTTGGGCGCGGCGATGGCGTGGCGGGCGTGGCGCAGCGCATCGGCCAGCGGGCGGGTCTGGAGTTCGCGGTAAAACGCCGCAGCGAATTGGGCGGCGCTGCTGTCACCGACGGTCCATAGGGGGCCGATAAAGGTGCCCGCGCCCAGGCGCACTAGGCGCGCCGCCCAGCCGTCCAGCCCCGTCAAGGCCCAGCCTTCGCGCCCGCTGTGGCAGGCATTGAGGAAAAAGCCGGGCCGGGCTGTCCGCAGGAACCGCTCGATGGCCGGGCCAACAAACGCACCCGGCGTGAGCGATCCGCCGACGGCCAGGCGCACGGTGGCATCGCTGTCGGGCGCGTTCGGCCCAAAGCTGCCGTGCGTGGCAAGGTGTAACCAATCAAAGCCGCCGCCGGCCAACAGCGTCCGCACTGCGGCCTCGGTCGCTGTGGCGGGTGATAGATCGCGCACGCCCCGCCCCGCAGCCAGGGTTCGCAGCCCGCTACATTCGGCGGCAGTCGCCGGCAGGTCCGCAGCGACCGGAGCCAGACAGGCCAGTGCCCGCACCGTGATCTGGGCCGGCGGGCCGGCCAGCACGCGCGTCTGCGGGTCGCGGCGTAGCCAGCGCGCTAGGCGGAAATGCTCACACCACGTCTCGCCTTCCCAGTTGTCGCTCTGGTTGTAGGGCCGCAACAGTTCCCAGGGAAAATAGGGTTCATCGGATATCAACAGCAGCGTCGCGCCGGCCCAGGCGGCCCAGTTGGCCTGGAACAGGGTTTGCAGCTCGACCGGGATCAGGTCGTTCCACAGGTTCAGTCCAATGTCGCGCACCGCAGCCCCCTGATCGGCGGGCGGTGTGAGTTGCACGAGCCGAGCGTCGCGGCCCAGATTCGTCAGCCGGGCGTAGAGCGCCGTCATGTAGGCATCGGGCGGCGCGGTCAGGTAGACTGGAGCGAAGGTCTGCTCCACCTCCTCGCCGGTGCGGGCCAGCGTGAAGATCAGGCTTTTGGGCGCACCCGGTCCGTCCATGCCGGTGTAATGCACATAGAGCCGCAGATCGGCGGGAGTCACCGCCGGCGGCGCGGGTAGCGTGGTGGGCACCGTTGTCGGGCTGTCGGCTCCGCTGCCGGTGGTGATCTCTACCAGCAGGCTCACCGTCACCAGCGGATGGTCGCCCTGGCTAAAATCGAAGGTGATGCGCGACGGGCCGACCGTCTGCGGGCGCAAGAGGAACACCAGATCCGGGCTGTCGGCGGCGGGCAGCACGGTTGCTTCCAACGCCGTGGGGCCGAGCGGCAGGAAGGCCAGAGCCGTGATCCGCACGCGCACCGGCAAGTCGGGTCGCAGATCGAGCGGCAACGACACCGCCCCACCCGCCGTTTGCACGCGCAAAGCCACGCGCACCTCGATCTGCGGCGTGGCAATGCCCACGCGCTGCGGGCAGAGGATGTCGGCCTCGCGGCGCACGGTGGGCAGCGTTGCGGGCGGCGCGGAGGTAAGGGGCGCGCCGGCGGGTGCGGATGCGCCTCGACTAGCGCCGCCGGCCTCAGCAGGCCGTGTAGTCCGATCAGGCGCGGGCAGCATCTCCGCCTCGTTGAACCGCGCGAACCCTTCTGTAGCCGACCGATTGCCCCAGGCGGCGGCCAGCATCTGCAACTCGGCCGCGCTCGGCGCAAGCGCGGCTGCCGCCCGCAGCAGATCGCCAACGCGCCCGTGTGCCGCCGCCGTGCGGATCAACGCACCAATCAGTGCGTCCGGCGGGCCGGCAGGTCGCCCTACCTCCCCGCTCCCCGCCGCCGCGAAGAGTCCCAGCAGTTGCGCTCGACTCAGCCGCGCCCGGCGCAAGACCGCTTGTAGGTAGCTGTATGACTCGGAATCTGTATCAGGTATCATACGGACCGCTTCAACGGACCACCAGGGTTGTCGCGGTCGTCGTCGCGGTGGCGGTGGTCGTGCTAACAGCCGTGGCGGTGCCCGTCGCCGGCACTCCCGTCGCGGTCGCTGTGCTCATGGGGCCGGCGGTGGCGGTGCCCGTCGCCGGCGCTCCCGTCGCCGTGGCCGTGATCGTGGCGGTGGCCGTGGCATTCGCTGCCCCGCACGTCGTCTGGCCGCTGGTGACGGCCAAATAGACGATTTTGGCGATCTGGCCGCGGAAAGCGTTATTGATCGGTTGGAACGTGCCGTCGTTGTAGCCGGCAATGATACCGTGGCAGACGGCCGTTTCGATGAAGGGATAGAATACGTTGCTGTGCCCTACGTCGGTGAAGGTGGGGGTGGCCGGATTGAGCAACGGCCAGCCTGCGCCCAGCACCACGATTTTGGTCAATTGGCCGCGCGTAACGTTGTTGCCGGGCCGATAAAAGGGCCGGCCGGCTCCGTCGCAGAGTTCAGCACTGCCGGTTTGCGGGTTCGTCCCGCCGCAGGTGTAGCCGCTCACGATGTTCGTGGCGGCGGCAGTCTCGATAAAGGGGAAAAACACATCGCTCGGCAGCGTATCGGCAAAGGTGTGCCCGCCCGCCGCCGGAGTCTGGATTGGCAGGTTGAACGCCAGCACCACGATCTTCGCCATCTGACCGCGCGTGGTGTTGTTGTAGGGGCGGAAGGTGCAATCGCTATAGCCGCTGATGATAGTATGGCTCGCCAAATAGCTGACGGCCTGGTAGAAGTAGTCGCCGCTATGGACATCGTTATACATGCCGGTAGTGCAGGTGGTCGGCGTGGCGCTAGGCGTGGCGCTGGCGGCGGGCGTGGGCGTGCAGGCGGGCGGCAACGGGTTGATCTCGACCGTCGTCAGTGACGTGTCTGTGTAGCCGCCCAGCGCCAGCACTGTGTCCCCGACCGCCGTGCCGGCTAGGTAGGTGCGACTCTGGCCCAACGGCGGGCCGGCCGCCCAGCTATTGCTCGTGGGGTCGAAAATCTGGGTCACGCTAGTGGTGAACGCCGGACCGGCCGCCTGCGGCGCACCGTGGCTCGGCGCGTTGACATCGCCGCCGCCGAACACCCACAACTGTCCGCGCACCACGGCGCTGCCGGGCACGTTCACGCCGCTCGGCAACGGGGCGCGGGTGGTCCAACTGTTGGCCGCAATGTCGTAGTCGAACACTGTTGTGCGGTTATTACTGGCCGTATTGCTGCCCCCCGCCATGATCAGATGCCCGTTGCTGATGCCGTAGCCTGCGCCGCCCACCGCTTCGGGCAGGGAGGCGCGGCTGGTGGACCAACTGTTGGCCGCAGGGTCATATTCCCACGTCTGGGCGCGCACGCTGCCTACCGCTTGGCTGGCATAGCCACCGACCAGGATGATTTTGCCGTTCCAGAGGCCGCCGCTCATCTCAAAGCGCACATCGGGCATCGGCGCACCCGCCGTCCAGGTATCTGTGGCGATGTCGTAGATGCGCGTGTTCGCCGCGACCGCCGCACTGCGAAGTAACCCGCCAAAAACATAGATTTTGCCGCTGAGATATACCGCCGTTGTCCCTTGCGCGCCACTAGGCAGCGCCGCCAGGGTCGTCCACGTATTCGCCGCCACGTTGTAGCGGGCGAACTGGTCTTCGCTGGGCGATCCACCGACCGCATACGCCGCAGTGCCGTCCGAGACCGCAGCGAGGTTGAGGCCGCGCACCGGCAATGGGGCCGCTCCGACCCACGGGCCGGGCGGATCGCCACAGACCGCCGGAGCCGCCGGGCCATGTGTGCGTGCCGCCTGCGTCGCGGCACTGCCCAGCACAATCATCAGCAAGGTCAGGCTGATCCCGAATGACCACAGGAACCATCGCATCGCAATTTCCTCCACGGGGTGAACCAAACCGCGCCACCAGAACGTCGCTTGACTCTACCAGCAAGCCCCGACCCCTGTCAAGCAGGCCGCACGGACCTAACCCCCCAACCCCCTTCCCTAAAGAGGAAGGGGGAGCGCACCTGTCTGAGGATTATCCCCAGTCGGTGATGGACTAGCGGGTAGGCGTAGCAGCCGGCGGGGTGGGCAAACAGCCACGATCCGCCGCTGGTGGTACGCGGGGATTGATGACGCGGAACCAGATGCGCGGGAACGGGCCGAGGCCGCCCCATTTATAGTGATTGTCCAGCTTCAGCGGCTCAACGAAATACACGCCCGGCTCAGTCAGCATTTGAGCGCGTTGGTAGAGGAACTCTTCGCCCGGCTGGAGCGTAATGGTCCGCTCGACCGCCGGAAAGTCGTAGGCCGGCCCATCCCAAACCTTGGCGCAGTTGGTGGGCCGGCGCATCCCCGCCCCGAAGCCCCGCAGCGTCGCGGGCTGGTGCCCGGCATTGCGAACGCGAAACGTCGCGGTGACGATGCGCCCCAGCGGAGCCGCCCAGACTCCGTCGGCAGCCAGATCCAGCGGCTCCACTTGCACGCCCCCAGCGACATACCAATCCTGCGACTCTGCCACCGGGACCGGCGTGGGGGTCGGCGCGGGGCTACCGGCCACTTGGCCCCACACAGTCATGCTCCCCAGCAGCAGCGCCGCCAGCGCGATCAGCCCCGCAGCGAGACCCAGCGGCCGGCGGCGCGCCCCGGCGGGCAATGGCATACCGGGTGGCGGCTCCACTAACGCCGGCTGGGTTGGCCGGTCGTCACTGTCTGTAGCCGGCCACGGGTCTAGCGGGAGTGTCGCCGCCATGTAGTCGGCAGGTGCGTCTTCGGTCGCCGGCTCCGCTGCCGCAGTAGGCGCGGCTACCGGCTCCCGTATAGCCGCAGCAGGCGCGAGGGCCGCCAGCGGCGCAGTTGCGGGCGCGGCGACCTCGACCTCTGCCCGTGCTGCGGCCGTGAAGGCGGTGCGCTCCGCTGGGTCCAACCCCAGCGCCTCAGCCAGCAGGCGCACAGTCTCTTTGCGCGGCTGCTGGTTCACCCCGCGTTCGAGCGCGCTGACGGCGTTCAGGCTGAGATCGGCCCGCTTCGCCAGCTCCTCCTGCGTCAGCCGCGCGCGCAGCCGGTACGCGCGCAACAGTTCCCGAAAGGACGGCAGTGGGGTCGTCGTCATAGCCAACCTCCTTGATCAGCCCCATATTACGCTATCCAGGTGAAAATACGAGTGAAAATGTGGGCGAAAATGTGTATAAACCGGGCGATTGCCACTATCGGCCGCCGCCTCGCTGTGCTACAATGGGCGCACGCACCCATCCAGTCAGCCGCCCATATTATACAACAACCCGCCGTATGATGTGACAGGAGGCGCATTCTTACTACACTTGTCTCGTTTACGCCCGCAATTAGCGAAGGAGCAAATCAATGCGACGAACATGGCTCTTCAATTTCGTGGCAACGCTCGCCCTTATACTGGCGGGAGGCGTACTGTTCAACCTACAGGCGGGTGCCCAGGCGCCTACGGGCGCTAAGGCCGGCGGGGGCGTGCAGCAGCAGGCGAGACCTATGGGGGCGACGAACCCGGCGGGGCACCCACTGCCGGGGAGCAAGCAGCGCCTGGGAGATCAGCACGCACCTCCCCGGCCCGGCCCACACCTGCCGCCCTGGCAACTGCACCCGCCTGGGCGTACCCCGCAGGATGTCACTGCCAACGGCTGGACCAACCTGTTCCCTAGTCTGTACAACGTTAGCGCCGTGTCGAGCGCCGAAGCCTGGGCGACTGGGGAGTACGGCCACCTGCTGCACTTCGCCAGCGGGGGCTGGAACGCCGTCGATCCCCCTAATATGCAGGGCCAGTACCTCGACGACATCAGTATGCTGCCGTCCGGCGACGGGTGGATCGCGGCGAGTTCCCAGGCTTTCCAGTACGGCGGCTCCTCCTGGAACAATCAGAGCAACGGTTTGGACGGAGGTTTGTACTTGTATAGCGTCTCGGCCGTCGCACCGAATAATGTGTGGGGCACCGGGTACGACGCGAACTCCACCCGCCGGTTGCTCCACTGGGACGGTGCCGAGTGGAGCGCGGCCGGCCCGGTACTCACCAGCACCGCTTATCTCAACGATGTGGATATGGCCGGCCCTAACGAAGGCTGGGCGGTCGGCGGCGACTACGACAGCAACTCGCGCGTGCTGCTACACTACGACGGCACGAGCTGGACGGTGCTGCCCGTGCCCTCCGGCGACGGCGTTTCCCTGAACCATGTGTCGGCTGGGGTGCCGGGGCAGGCGTGGATCACGGGATACGGCGCAGGCTACAATATCTACCAATACAGTAACGGCACATTCACCTCGTATAACGCCGGTGGAGAGCGCGAGATTATTATGTTCAGCGCCACAGACGGCTGGACCACCGACTATAACAGCATCTGGCACTGGGACGGCACGAGCTGGACCGTGAACTACAATGCCTCGGTTGGCCTGGGTGGGGTAGGCGGGGTGAGCGGCCAAGTCTGGGCTGTGGGCAACGCCGACACGGTGTTCAGCCGGATCGGGAACGGCGCGTGGGCGCAACAGCGGGGCGGGCCGACGGGAACTGCACTGCTCGGCGTGTCGGCGCTCAACCCAACAGAAGCGATGGCTGTGGGCAGTTACGGTACCTTTCTGCATTACAGCGGGGGTACTTGGCAACCGATCCCCTCGTCAATCACCAGCGATATGCTAGCCGTGCAGATGGTTTCGTCGAGCGAGGCCCACGCCGTGGGCGCGAACTATGGATCGTCCAGTACCGGCACCATCGCCCGCTGGAATGGTGTAAGTTGGACGACGGTGGCAACCCCGACCACCCCTATGTACGGCCTCTACATGATCGGCAGCGACACCGGGTGGGCCGTCGGCAGCAGCGGAGCGATCTGGCGGGATAGCGCCGGCACCTGGGCCCAGGTCAGCAGCCCGGTAACCCGCACCCTCAACGCTGTCGCTATGGACTCCCCGACGCACGGCTGGGCGGTGGGCGGCGATTATGACGACCCGACCCAAGCCTCCCTGCCGGCGCTGCTTGAATACAACGGCAGCAACTGGGTAGACCGGACAGGGACTCTGCCTGCCGGCGCGCCGCTGCTCACTAGCATCGCCTTGGCTCCCGGCGGCAGCACGGGCTGGGCTGTCGGTTATGCTGAGGGGCAGAATGAATACCCGATTCTGCACCTGAGCGGCGGTGTCTGGACCCTGGATACCAGCGTATCGCGGGACTTCTTAAGCAGCGTCGCCCTGGACCTGGGCGGTACGGCCTGGGCACTCCGCGATTACGGTGGGGGGTACTATTACTCGAACGGCGCTTGGCAATTCCGATCTCTGCCTCTCTCCAACTCTCTCTACGGCCTGTCACTGATCCCAGGGATCGGGGGCTGGGCGGTCGGCGTCCCCGGCGAGATCTTGCACTACACATCACCTCTCGGCACGCCGACACCCACGGTCACGGGCACGCTGCCGACGGTCACCGCGACAGGCACCGCCACCGCGACAGGCACCGCCACCGCGACAGCGACCTGCGGCCCCGCTTGGCGCACCGTGACCGCGCCGGACCCCGGCGTGGGCGGGGTTGACGAGTTGTGGGGAGTATCTGCCCTCGCGCCGACGAACGTCTGGGCGGTGGGTCGCTACAACAACAGTGGTAATCTCCAGACTCTAGTCGAGCAATGGAACGGAACTGCTTGGACCGTGATCCCGAGCCCGAACCGCTCAGGGGCTAACCAGCTCAACGGGGTCGTGGCCCTGGCATCCAATGATATCTGGGCTGTGGGAGCGGGGGACGGGACGCTAACTGAGCATTGGACCGGCAGCGCATGGAGTATCGTCCCCAGCCCGAACCCCGGCACCGGGTTCAACACGCTTTATAAGGTGTCGGCGGCGGCACCGAATGATATCTGGGCGGTGGGAGCCTACCAGACCGGTAGCGGCGTGCAGACGCTGGCCGAGCATTGGAACGGTAGCACCTGGAGCACCGTGCCCAGCCCAAATCCGCCCGGCGGCTACAACGAATTCTATGGAGTAACGGCCATTGCAGCCAACAACGTCTGGGCGGTGGGCTACTACAATAATAACGGTGGGAAATATCCGCTCGTCGCGCATTGGGACGGCAGCAGTTGGAACACAGTGTCCACGCCGGCTGTCTCCGGTGCCGTTTCCCTGAGCGGGCTGGGCGTGCTCTCAGCGACGGACATCTGGGCCGCGGGCAGCATCAACTACGGTAGTGGAGTGCTGTTCGAGCACTGGGACGGCAGCGCCTGGAGCGTGGATCCCACTAGTGGCTCCGGCGGCCTGAACGCGGTGGCGGCGACCGGCGCGGGCGATCTCTGGGCAGTGGGCAGCCGCAACGGTGTTACCCGAACTCTCACCGAGCATTGGGACGGTACGAGCTGGAACGTGGTGCCGAGCGCGAATATCAGCGTGAGCGGAAACGAGTTACGGGGGGTGAGCGTAGTGGCCCCCGGCGATCTCTGGGCCGTGGGCTATACTGCGGCGGGGAGTAGCCATACGCCGCTGATCGAACACTACAATTCCAACTGCGCCCCTCCTACAGCGACCTCGACCACGACTCCGACAGCGACCAACGCGCCGAGCGCCACGGCGACCAACTCGCCGAGCGCCACGGCAACAGCGACTGTGCCGCCGCCGAACACCGCAACAGCGACCAGCGTGCCGGTGAACAGCAACACGCCGACGACGGCCCCCGTGGACACTAGCACCGCGACCAGCGTGCCGCCGAGCGTGACGCGCACCAGCGTGCCGACGACCACCGTCTGCGCGATCCGCTTCAGTGACGTGACCGACACGATGGCCTACTACTACACCGCGGTGTACTATCTGGCCTGCCACGGCGTGCTTAGTGGCTACAGCGACGGCACGTTTAAGCCGTTCAACAACACCACGCGCGGCCAGATGACCAAGATCGTGACGCTGGCCTTCAACATCCCGCCCGCGACCCCGCCCGCCGGCGGCACCTTCGCCGATGTGGACTCCGGTAACGTCTTCTATGGGCTCATCGAGACGGCGGCGGCACACGGCATCGTTAGCGGTTATGGCTGTGGCGGGGTCAACCCGCAGACCGGCCTCAGTGAGCCCTGCGATAGCACCCGGCGACCCTACTTCCGCCCGTCGAACTTTGTGACGCGCGGCCAACTGGCGAAGATCGTGGTCATCGGTGCCGGCTGGACGTTGCATCCGCCGACCAGACCCACCTTTAGTGATGTGGACCCCAGCAACGTCTTCTATCCGTTCATCGAGACGGCGGTGTGCCACGGCATCATCAGTGGCTACAGTGATGGGACGTTCCGCCCCACCGCCAACGCCTTCCGCGGCCAGATCGCCAAGATCGTCTACTTGAGTATCACCAACCCACCGAGCTGCCCGCCGTCGCCCACTGTGACGGCGGTAGGGCCAAGCAAGTGAGCGTTCGTTCCAGATGATCGCTACAGGTGGGCGGGAGCAGCGTTGTGACGCTGTTCCCGCCCTTCTTACGTCGGCGCACAGATCGTGGTTGACGATCCACGCCGCTAGAGTCTATACTGGGGCGCGAGAAGCCGGTAGCCCGCACCCCGGCTGCGTGGCGCTTCGTGTTCTCAGTGGATCACCCGCCATCCGTAGCGCAGAGTGAGGACCCATGCAGGGAGACCAACAACCCGCCGATCTGCTCGATCTGCCGTTTGACCAGTACCAACGCTACCGCATCGCCGGCGATACGCTGCGGACGCTGGCCGCGCACGGGGTCGTGCCTGCCGCACCGCGCATCTTGGATGTGGGCGGCTATCCGGGGCTGTTGCCGCGCTTCGTGGACCCCGCCGCGCAGACGGTGGTGCTGGATGTGGTGCCCGACACAGCGAGCGCGGCCCGCTACGGCTACCGCTATGTGCTGGGCAGCGGCATGGCTTTGCCTTTCCCCGACGAGTCGTTTGATTGCGTGGTCAGCCTCGACACGCTGGAACACGTTCCGGCAGCGGCGCGCCCGGCCTTGTTGGCCGAAATGCGGCGCGTGGGGCGGGCGGCGGCGCTGTTTATCGGGCCGGTGCATCGGGAAGAGACGGCGCTGGCCGAGGAGTTGGTCTTCGACTATATCCAGTGGCTGTTGAAGGCCAAGCAAGAGCAGTTGGCCGAGCATCGCGGCTATGGCCTGCCCGACTGGGCGGCGACGCGGGCCGGCTTCGACGCGGCGGGCTGGGCCACGTTCACCATGCCGGCGGGCAATCTCTACAACTGGCTGTTCATGATGGTCGCCAAGCACTACCTGATCTCCTTCCGCGATGAGCAGGCCGGCGATTTCGAGCGGCGGCTGGATCGCTTCTACAACCTGACCTTTTCGGACACGGATCGCCAGGAACCGGCCTATCGCGGCGTGGTGGTGGCGACGCGGGCCCTGCAGCCGCAGGCGTTCGCCGCGCTGGCCGCGCAATACCCGCCGGTGGTCGCCGGCGAGAACGGCAACACGCAGCGGCTGGAACTGACCGGGCTGCTGTTGCGCCTATTCGATTTGCGCGTCGCCAACCACGAGGATCGCGGTCTGCGCGAACAGTTGACGCGGCGCGAAGTGCAGGCCACCGCCCTGGAAGGCAAAACCGGCCTGCTGGAGCGCGAACTGCACGAAGCGCACGGCCATATCACGAACTTGCAGACCATCGTCGAGACCTTGCGCGGGCAGATGGCCGACGTGTCGGCGGCGCAGGCTGCCCAGCAGCAGGCGCTTGTGAGCGAACGGGATCAGGCGCTGGCGGAGCGGGACCGAGTGTATGCTGAGATGGAGCGCAAGACCGCGCATATCCTCTATTTGGAGCGCCTGCTGGGCGGCATTCAGGCCGGGCGCGTCTTCCGAGCGACGCGCACTGTGACGCGGCTGCTGGGGCGCAAGTAGCATGGACCAGCCCTTGTCGCCGGGCGGAGCCGCGTCGCCGGGCGGAACCGCCGCCCCCCCCAGTGGGTGGCCCACCGTCACGGTCGTGGTCCTCAACTACAACGGGCAGCACCACCTGGACGCTTGCCTGGGTTCGTTGCTGGCCCTGGACTATCCGGCGGCCCAGCTCGAGATCCTGCTAGTGGACAACGGCTCCAGCGACGGTTCGCCGGCCTGGGTAGCCGAACATTACCCCACCGTGCGCGTCCACCGCCTGCCGCAGAACCTGGGCTTCGCGGCGGGCAACAATGCCGGCGCTGCTGTGGCGACCGGTGCCTGGTTGGCCTTCCTCAACAACGACACGCGGGTAGACCGCGCCTGGCTGCGTGAACTGGTCGCCAGCGTGCTGGCCGATGCGGCCCGCGACGTGGTGTGTACTGGGGCCAAGATGCTCGATTGGGCGGGCGACGCGCTGGATTTCGTAGGCGGCGTGATGAACTTCCATGCCTTCGGCTATCAGCTCTCCTACGGCCTGTCGCTGGATGCCGAACCGGCAGCCTACCGCGTGAAGCGCGATATCCTGTTTGCCTGCGGCGGCGCGATGCTGATCCTCAGCGACATCTTCCGCAGCACCGGCGGCTTCGACGGCGACTTTTTCGCTTTTTTCGAGGATGTGGATCTGGGCTGGCGGCTGTGGGTGCTGGGCTACCGCGTCACTTTCACGCCGACCGCGATCACCTATCACAAGGGCCACGGCACGGCGGGCAGCATTCCGCACCATCGTCTGGCGGTGTTGTTCGAGCGTAACGCGCTGTTCGCCCTCTACAAAAATTATAGCGATGAGACGCTGGCGCGTATCCTGCCGGCGGCGCTGTTGCTGATGGCCGAACGCGCGGTGCGGATGCTGCGCGTGACCGGGGTAGACCTGGAGGATTACGAACTGACAACTCGCCGCCCCGCGCAGCCGGGCTTGCAGGCGGTCCACCCGCAGGTCGTCAGCCTGATGCTGGCCGGCGACGAGTTTAACGCCGCGCTGCCCCAACTGGCGACCAAGCGGGCGGCGATCCAGGCGCTGCGCCGGCGGCCCGATAGCGAGATCGTGCCCTTGTTCGGCCAACCGACGCGCATCGCGCTGATTAACCACACCGCCGATACGGCTTACGCGCACGCTCATTTGCGCCTGCTCAATAGCCTGGGCATCAGTGACCTGTTCGCCGATCTGCCCAAACAGGTGCTGCTGATCAGCCCCGATGTGCTGCCGGTCGGCGGCATCCCGTCGAGTGGCGTGGGCCTGCGCGCTTGGGCGCTGGGCCAGGCGCTGATCGGGCGCGGCCACCATGTCCATTTTGCCATGCCCAAAGCGGCCATCCAGGGCCGTGAAGCGTTGGTGCCGGCGGCGATCCGCGAATTGGCGTGGGATCACACAAACTTGCAAGGGATCGTAGACGCGCTCTCGCCCGATGTGATCGTGACCGTCGGTTGGCCGAATCTGACCCCGCTGGAGCGCGTGCCTATCCCGGTAGCCTGCGACCTGACCGGGCCGCACCTGTTGGAGCGCGACTACCAAGACCATCTGGACAATCCGACGAACGCCGACGAAAAGCTGGCCGCGTTCGACAAGGCCGATTTCTTCACCTGCATCGGTGAACGGCAACGCTACTACTTTCTGCCCTGGCTGGCCCAGGCCGGCATTCGCGCGCACGAAATGGACGCGGCGCTGGCGGTCATCCCCTACTCGCTCAGTCCCGACCTGCCTGATCACGTCTGGCCCGCACCCGCCGACTGGGCTACCACGCCGGTGACGTTTGTCTATGGCGGTGTGTTCTTGCCCTGGCAAGATCCGAGCGCCGGCTTGGACACGCTGGCGACTACGCTGGCCGAAAGCGGCGGTGGGCGGTTGCGCGTGTTCGGCGGCAAGCACGTCTTCCATGCCGTGCATACGGGTGGCTTTGATGCGCTGATCGCACGGCTCCAGGCCAATCCGCAGGTCGAAGTGGCGGGGCTGATGCCGGTAGCCGAGTTGGAAGCGATCTACACGCACGCTCATGTGGCGATGGACCTGATGCGCCGCAACCCGGAGCGCGAACTGGCGTTTGCCAGCCGCACGGTGCATTACCTCTGGTGTGGCCTGCCGGTCATCCACAGTCACTTCTCCGAACTCGCGGCGCTGATTGCCGAATATGAGGCGGGCTGGATTGTGGACCCCGCCGATCACGCGGCGATCCGGGCCGTGGTGGCAAGCATCCTGGCCGACCCGGCGGAGGCGGCGCGGCGCGGAGCCAACGCGCAACGCTTGGTGCGTGAGCGGCTGACCTGGGACCGCACGATTGATGCGCTGGATGGGTTTGTGCGCCGGCCCTATCAGCGCGCCAGCCGGGGTGCGGTCGCCGCGCATCGCGCGGCTGTCGCGCCGGTCGCCGCCCTTGCGGAGTCTGCTGGAGGTACGGGTGGGGGC
>JALYUO010000561.1 GCA_030853735.1 Chloroflexota bacterium | reverse complement strand
TGTCACGGCCATTCATCACGGTAGCACCGCGGCCGTCATCCAGGTCGGCGTGGGCGACGGGGTGATCCAGAGTACCCGCGACCACCGCTTCCAGGTGCCAGGGCAGGGCTGGGTGGCGGCCCGTGATCTCCAACCAGGCGATCCGTTGGCGCAGCCCGACGGCACGCGCGTGGCGCTCCAAGCAGCCGCGTTGCTGCGCCTGCCCGCCGCCACGCCGACCTACAACCTGACGGTCGCTGAGGTGTCCACCTACTTCGTCCATGTGGCGGGTTATTCGGTTTGGGTGCATAATGAGAGTCCCCCACCAGAGGGCTTTGACCGCACGTTGTACTGGCTGTTCACAAACTCACCGGGCTTGCGTGGAAGAGACAAAGATGGTATGTCGCTCTGGCAAACGAACTCGTGGGAAGATGTCCAGAAGTTCATGCAAGTTCGTGTTGACGAAGGACAGATCAGTAGCAACCACGCTCTATACACCGAAAACCAGATCGAACAACTCAGCAGCATCGGTCTGCGCGCCGAGCCAACGCCGGGTCAGGGGGCTATGGCGCAGACAGACTTACAACACTTTAGCGTTCGTCTGAGCGATGGACCCACCTACGCTGAACAGCCATTATTCAATGATGCACAAATGCTAAAGCTGCAAGGCATTATCAATTCGGATACAATGATCAAGCCGGGACAAGCAAGCATCAAGCCAAAAATCTTCAACGGGAAGTGTTAAGGACTATGAGCTATGCATAGTTTAGTACAACAGCAACAGGTGAACCAAGTCAGTGTTGATCCCGCCAACGTGGTAAAGGTCGCTTTGTGTGGGAACACGCTGGCACTCCTAACTCCGGAGGAACAAGGGTCCGCAACAACTGTCATCAACCAAAAGGATGGTAGCGTTAAATATACGCGCCAACTTTCTTGGCTACCAGACAGCTTGCAGATCTCATCCTCAGCACGCTACTTGCTGTTCGGCTCTATACACAACCACCACATACAACTCTGGGACATGAAAACCGACCATCCGGTGTTAGAACGGGGTGCGCTCGACGGATACTACGGCACAGTAATTGCAGCCTTGGCAAGTCGGGATCTTGACGACGTGTTACTTCTGAGCGAGGATCGTTTTGTCCTCGAAGGCTACCACCCAGCGACACGCCAGCAACTGTTTATTGCGGACAGCGAACCCGCTGGGATGGTGTTCCAGACGCTAATCCCCCTTGCCGATCAGGACACCATTGCAGTCCTCTGGTATGAACCCAGCGGTAGAGATTTCTTGTTGACCCTCTCGCTACGCGATTTGATCGCGGGCGACCCTCAGGCAATACCGATAGTGCGCCGGTGGGTCGGTGTTACCGATTCAAGCATCCGATTAGCAGCCGGTTGCTCCGGTAAGGAAGAGATCGTGATTTACCGCGATCCAGAAGACGACGAAGTCCCCGACCCCGACGAGGATCCGGCCGAGCTAGGGGAGGTGCGAAACTTCCACGGCCTCTACATTCGGCGATTGGCCGATGGGGCGCTGGTGGAGCGTATCCCCTATGAGGCACCCATTGAGACCGGCGCACCTCTGTTTGCCACTGCGACCACCGTAGTAGTCGGCTGCCCCGACCACATCGATCTGGTGCCCCGCCAGGGCGTGGGCGGTGGCATTGTCAGCATCCCGACCCGCGTGTATGCCTTCGACCCCGCGCAGGCGCGCATCGCGCTGATCACGCCGGCGGGGGAACTGGAACTGCTCCAACTAACCGCTGGGGGAGCCGCTACTGGGCCATGAGGCACAGCCGACCGTGCCCCCGCTTGCCGGATCACGCCCGACCTGCGATAATGGCGCGGGAGGGTACGCGCTATGGCACGACGGCGGCGAGGGCGGCGTGAGACACGCGGCGGCGGGCAGCGATTGGTGAGCCGGCCGTTGATCCTGGTGGGTGGCGGGCTGTTTCTCGTGGGGCTGCTGGGCACGGTGCTGCCGGTGGCGAGCGTGCCGGTGCCGCAGAATATCGGCATCTGGTGCCTGATCTGCTCCAACGTGCTGCTGTTGGTCGGCGCGTTTAGCCGCGAAATGTAGGCGGTGAGCCGTGGGCGGTGGGCCGTGAGCCGTGCGCTGTGCGCTGTGCGCTGTGCGCTGTGCGCTGTGCGCGGTGAGCGGTGAGCCGTGGGCCGTGGGCCGTGCGCGGTGAGCGGTGGGCCGTGCCGTGGGCCGTGGGCGGTGAGCGGTGGGCGGTGGGTTGCGGTATGGTGGCGCGGTTAGGCGCAAGCTATGGTGCCGCCCTGTGACGGCTTTCCGGCGGAACTTTTTGCTCCCTGTATCGTCTCTATAGTGATGGGTGTGCGCTGACCCTGGCGGCGGCGTGCCCGCTGACGCAATCCCCTGCCGTAGCTTGCGCCCGCCCGTTGGCTGGGCCGGCGGCTTGGCTACGCTTCAAGCAAAGTGAGGCTGCTATGCGATCTCGATTCTCCTTTTCTCTGCCGGCCCTGCTGGGGGCGGGCCTGCTGTTGAGCCTAGCCGGGCAGCCGGCGGCGCAGGCGGCGGATTTCGCGGATAGCGCGTTTGTACGCACCTGGCAGCGGGTGGACGCGCCGGTGGCCGCGCACGCGGCGGTGCGCTCGTGGACCTGGGGGCCGGCCCCGCTGTGCAGCGTGCGCGAACCCTATAAAGACGCGCCGGACGGCAGTGGTAGCCGCTTGGTGCAATATTTCGACAAAAGCCGCATGGAGTTGAACAACCCGGCGGGCAATCCCAACGACCCCTACTATGTAACCAACGGGCTGCTGGCCTACGAGCTGATCAGCGGGCAGGTGCAGACGGGCAACACGGCCTACGAAGGCCGCGAGCCTGCCGACATTCCGCTGGCGAGTGATGGCGACGACACGAACGCGCCGACCTATCGCAGCTTCAGCGCGGTGACTTCCACCCCGGCGGGGCAGCACCTGTCGCCCAACGAGATGGGCCAGAAGGTGACGGCGACGCTGGACCGCGCCGGCACGGTGGGCAATGACGCAGCCAAAGGGTTCTTCCCCGGCACGGTGATCACCTATTACGAGAGCAAGACCAGCCATAATGTGCCGCAGGTGTTCTGGGACTTCATCAACGCCAACGGTGTGATCCAGGTGGGCGGCAAGCTGGTGACGGGCAAGATGTCGGAGCCGCCCTCGTTTATTACGGGGCTGCCGATCAGCGAGGCGTATTGGGCGCGCGTGAAAGTGGCAGGCCAGCCGACCGATGTGCTGGTGCAGGCGTTTCAGCGGCGCGTGCTGACCTACCTGCCCGCCCTGCAAGCGCCGTGGAACGTGCAGATGGGTAACATCGGGCTGCATTATCTGCAATGGCGCTACGGCAACACGACTTGTAGCGCCCAGTCGCCTGTGCCCACGCCGACGGCTACCCCCGCGCCGCCCGTCGCGTTCCAGGCATTGCCGTTCTACCGGCTGCTCAATCCGCGCACCGGCGAGCATTTCTACACGACCGACGCGGGAGAACGGGCCAAGCTGATCGCGGCGGGTTATAACAGCGAGCGCAGCGAAGGGCGCGTCTGGAATGGGCCGGCACCGGACAGCGTGCCGCTCTACCGTTTGTATAACAACCAGAAGGGCGATGTGGCCCGCCATCTCTATGTGGCCGCCGACACCGAGCGCGATGCGGCCGTGCGGCACGGCTGGGTGCTGGAGTCCACTATCGGCTACGTCTATCAGGCCCATGCGCCGCAGACGGTGCCGATGTATCGTTGGTACAAGGGGCTGCCGGCCAACGACCACCTCTACACCATCAACACCGCTTCGTTCGCCAAGCTGGGCTACACAGCGGAAGGCATCGTGTTCTATGTACTCCAGCCGTGACGGGTCGGCAGTAGGCGGTAGGCAGGGGGCGGTAGGCGGTAGGATATAGGTAGACACAGCAGAGCCAGGCACCTGCCACAAGTGCCTGGCTCCGTGTTACCGTCTCCCGCCTACTGCCTACTGCCTACTGCTTACTAATCGTTCAGGTAGCCCTGTAGCTTGCTGCCGCCGAAGCGTTGGTGGCGCAGTTTGCGGAGGATCTTGGTTTCGATTTGGCGGATGCGTTCGCGGGTAATCTGAAACTCATGCGCCACCTCTTCGAGCGTGCGCTGTTTGCCGTCGTTGAGGCCGTAACGCAGTTCGATGATTTTGCGTTCGCGGGCGTTGAGGTGTTGCAGAACTTTTTGCACCTCTTCGCGCAGCAGTTGGCGCGAGGCTTCTTCCATCGGGGTGGCGATGCGGTCGTCTTCGATAAAATCACCCAGGAAGCTGTCTTCGGCATCGTCGAGCGGCGATTCGAGCGAGACGGGCTGCTTGGCGATCTCCATGATGCGGCGCACTTTGCCGGCGGTGATGCCCAGCGCGGTCGCCAGTTCCTCTTCGGTCGGTTCGCGTTGCAGGGTTTGTTGCAACTGGTGTGTTTCACGGCGCAGACGGGCCACCATTTCGCTGACATGGACCGGCAAGCGGATGGTGCGGCCCTGGTCGCTGATAGCGCGGGTGATGGCCTGGCGAATCCACCAAGTGGCATAAGTCGAGAACTTGAAGCCACGTTTGGGGTCGAACTTGTCGGCGGCGCGCATGAGGCCGATGTTGCCCTCTTGGATCAGGTCGAGCAGCGAGAGGCCGCGCCCCAGATAGCGACGGGCGATGCTGACGACGAGGCGCAGGTTGGCCTGCACCAGTTGTTGCTTGGCGGCGATGCCGCTGTCGCGCACGCTCACCAACTCTTTGATGCGCGTCACTTCGGCTGCGGCATCGGGCGCAGCATCGGGGCCGACCACGGCGTGGACGGTGGTGAGCGGCACCGCCGTGGTGACGGCGGTGATCTGCACGCCGTCACGCGGGCCAAAGGTGGACACATGGACCGTGCTGGACGAAGCCGAGTCGGCCCAGTCGGGCACGGGCGAATGGTAGCCGAGTTCCTCTAGCTGCTTGTTGGCGGCGCGCCCATCGGCCATGCGGTGCGCCAGACCCTGCTCATCGGGCGCTTTCAGCAGCGGGGTTTTGCCGATTTCGCGCAGATAGAGACGCACCGGATCGTCTATGCTCATGCCGTCCATGTGCAGCGTATGTTCGATGACGCGCTCTAGCTCGGCCTCTTCAACCACGACCTCTTTTTCGACGGCGACGATGTCGGAGCTCGTCGGTTCGGGCACTTCCGCGCTGTCGAGCAACGCGGTTGCGTCGGTCTCTAGCTCATCATCTAGCGTCTCCCCGCCGGCGGGCAGCAGCAGAGCGGCCGCTACGGCATCCCCTATGGCGGGTAGCACCGGAGTGACCGCTACGATAGGCGGCAGCGGGGGCACAGAGGGAGCAGCCACTTTTTTCGTGCGGCTGCGCGGCGGTTTCAACTTGGGCGAAGCTGCAAGGGGATCAGACATTCGCGCCTCCTGGCACGGGCCGATTGACCGGGGCACGCGGCAATGGGCTGGAATGGCGGCCTGTTACTCGATTTCGATTTCGACGCGCTGCCGTTTTTGGCGGGCCGCGTCGAGGTCGGTGATGTTGGCGTGGCGGGCGCTGTAGTCTTTGAGCGACTCGGCGGCCACGTTGAGGGCAATCGCCGCGCCTTTGAGCAGCGTGCCGCCCAGCGTTGCCAGCACCAGCCCGGCTTCGCGGCCGGCGGTACGCAGGTGGGCGCGGGTATCGGCGGGCAGCATCAGGAACGGCGCGGCCAGCACGTCGCTGACGAGGCCGATCAGTTCTTCTTCGGGCAGCTTGCGCGTGGGGTTGGCCCCTGCGCCGGCTTCAGGCAGCACTTCGCGGGCTTCGGTGTCGTCGGCCGCTTGGCTGCGGCGCGGGAACGGAATCGGGTCCATAGCAATCTCTCCTGCCCCAGTGGGGCGCTTGCCCCGCCCGGCAACACCCGGCGGGTCTGTTCCACTATACCGCAAAGCAATGCGGTTGTCCAGAAACGTGGACGGGTTCAACACGGAGACACGGAGACACAGAGGTTTTTGGAGTTTTGTGTGCTGCGTTCTCCGTCAAGAGTCTTATCATTCTTAGCGCAGCGAAGAATCCGTCGGCCTAAGATCGCATAGCCGATTGGCGAAGCGCTGCTGCCGGAGTGCGCCTGCGGTGGGGCTAGACACGCACCCGAACCGATTCTTCGCTGCGCTCAGAATGACAGTGGCTCTATTGTCCCCGTTGACGACTCCCGCAGACCGCCAGATCCTCTAAAAATCTCCGTGTCTCCGTGTCTCCGTGTTGAAATCGTCACCAGGTTAGCGAAAGCTGACGCGCAGTTCGCCGTCTTCGAGTTTGGCTCCGGCGGCGCGCAGGGTCGCTAGGGCGCGCGGCAGGATCATGTTGCGTTTGTAGCTGCCCACCTGGACGATCAGTTCGTCGCCCACCTGGGTCATTTCGACCGCACCTTTTTCGGCGAAAGCCATCGGCAGGCGCAGCACATAGCCGCCGTCTTGCGCTTCGATATGTTCGGTCTTGCCGGCGAAAAACACCTGGCTGGGATCACGGTCGCCGTAGATAGCGGCGGCCATGCGGCCCAGCATCTCCAGGCCGACCACCTCCTGATCGAAGAGGGGCACATCCAGCACCGGCAGCGGCGAGAAGCCGTCCAGCACCAGTTGGTGATAGCGTTCCTGCGCTTTCTTCCAGCCGACAAAGTAGGGATCGGTCACTTCGGCGGGGATGACGCGGTTACAGACGACCAGATCGGTGGCGTAGCCGAACAGGTTGAGATAGGTGAAGACACGCTGCGCCTCTTTGACCACCATTTTTTCCGGGTTGAGCACGATGCGGACCGAGGTCAGCACCGGGTCAGCCAGCAACTCATGGATGCGATCAATCTGGGTCAGCAGGCGCTCCACCGAGTCGAAGATGTTGTCGCTGGGCATGGGCACGTCGGGCATCATCAGGCGGCCCACTGGGCGCAACAACTTCGCCATCTTGCGCTGGATGGGGAAGATTTTTTGCAGCCACCAGCGCGCCGCATCGGGGAACGACAGCAGGCGCAGCGTTTCGCCGGTGGGCGCACAGTCCACCACCACCACGTCATATTTGCCGCTGTCGCGGTGCTGGATGATGCGGACCAGGCCGGCCAGTTCTTCGGCTCCCGGCAGCACGGTCATTTCCTCAGCGACCACGCTTTCCAGCCCTTGCGACGACAGCAGGCTGTTCATGTAAGTCTGGAGCGTGGTCCAGTGTTCGTCCATTTCGTGCAGCACTTCGACTTCGTGCGCCCACAGGTTGGGGACGATTTCGCGCGGCTCCGGCCCCAGCCGGGTGTCGAACGAGTCGCCCAGGCTGTGCGCGGCATCCGTGCTGAGGACGACGGTGCGGTAGCCCTGTTGGGCCAACCGCAGCGCGGTGGCGGCGGAGACCGAGGTTTTGCCGACCCCGCCCTTGCCGGTATAAAGGAGAATACGCACGCGAGAGTCCTTTCAAGTGGCGGCAACGACCTACTCCGCTGCCTCGATTCTACGCGGATCATGCTGGGACCGTAAGGTGTGCTTATTCGGTCAATTTCTGCGGATCAGCGGTATAGAACTCAGTATACCCGCAGGTGGTGCAGACCAACGGCACACACTCATGAGTATGTCCGAACATACCAGCGTCTTGCTTCATAATCAGGAGCGCATGAGCATGAGCGAGAGTCTTGGCCCACACTCTACGCCCGGAGCAGCGGGGGCAGCTATCTAGTGCTTGTGCCGCGTCGTGTCCAGGCCCATGGGGGGCGTTGGGGTCTAATCGGCGAGTGGGATGGTCCATTAGCGGGTGTCTCCTCCGGCGCGCTGCGGTTACGGTTGTTCAATCAAGGCTTGTGGGTTGTGGGTGTATAGCTCGGTGTAGCCGCAGGCGGTGCAGACCAGAGCCAAGCACAGGCAGCGCGTTGGTGCTTCCCAATGCACGGTCCGCAAGTTCTCCAGGTAGAGCGGCTGCGCTTTCGGTCCATCAAGGTGAACGTGCGCCCAGGTCATCTCGCTATAGCATTTGGCACAGGCTTCGCCCCAGCACAGCGAGCCATCGTCCAGGCGGCGCGTCTGCTCAGACGGAGCGCGATCTATGCCGGCGGAGTCTAGGCGTTGTGTTGGATGGTCCATCGGGTGGCTCCTGGGGTGCTGGGTCGGCAGCGTTACTCGGCACGCAAGCCTGTTGGCTGGACCATATAGAGTTCGGTGTAGCCACACACGGGACAAGTCGCCGCTTGGCTGGGGTAACGGCTCCCTGTTGTGCCGGACGGGGTTTGCAGCCGGCTTAGGTAGAACGGCTGCGGGCGGGGTCCATAGAGATATGTTCTAGCCCACACCATTGCTCCCGAACACTTGGGGCAGCTTGTTCCCGCATCCCACCGATCTTGCTCAGTCAGATCGTCACTCGCTTGGCCGTCCAGGGCACTGAGGGCATCCGGCGTTAAATAGTGCGTGGTGGGGTCTAGCGATTCGCTTCTGCGGCCCAGCACTGAGTAATAATCGCGTACTACGTCTGCCGGCTCGTGGGTGTATAGCTCTGTAAAGCCGCAGGTGGTGCAAACCAGCGCCAAGCAGACGCTATAGACGGCGGCCCAGTCGCGCTCTTGATAGAGTTGCTCCAGATAGAGCGGGCGCTCTGCCGCCGCCGCCGCGCCGTGGGTGGGGGCCGCCGCGCCCCTGGCCCACACCATCGGCCCGGCACACTTGGGGCACGTCTGGCTACGCTCCAACAACGAGTCGCCCAGTTGGCGGGTCATCGCATTGTAGAGCGGCTCCAAGTCGTGCGGGTCCAGGCGGCGCGTAGGGTGGTCCATGTCAGGTGGCTCCTAGCAAGTTTTTGGGCTGGGTGGCGTAAAGCTCGGCGAACCCGCATACGATGCACACTGCCGCGCCGCAGCGGCTGACGTGGAATTGTGGCTCTAGCCATCTGGCGTTGTGGTTGCGGCGGGTAAACTCAATACCTAATGAACTGTTGTTCCCTTGTAGCTTGTCGCGCACGCCCGCCCAGATCATTTCGCCGCTGCACTTGGGGCAGCTCCGACCGGATAGTGCCGCGGGAGTGTCCAGGCGGCGGGTGGGGTGTTCGGGTTCGCCCCTTTCGTCGGCGGGGTCTAGGCGCTGGGTGGGGTGGTCCATTGGGCGGGTCTCCTGCGGCGTAAATGGGTTAGGGTGCTTCGATCAAGGCTTGCGGGTTGTGCGTGTATAGCTCGGTGTAGCCGCAGGCGGTGCAGACCAGGGCCACGCAAATCTGATACTGGGCCGTGCGGTCTACGGGCTGGTGTAGTTGCGCCATATACAGCGGCTCCTCATTTAACCCATGCGGGACGTGCGCCAGAGTCGCCACGCTCTTGGCCCAAATCATGTGGTCGCCGCATTTCGGGCAGACCTGGCTGCGCTCGTGCAACGATCCGGCCAATTGCCGGGTCAGTCCATTACTGGGCAGGGCGGGATCGTGCGGGTCCAACCGCTGCGTTGGGTGATCCATTGGGTGGTCGCTGCTCCTCTATGATCGATCTGTCTGTATCATATACGCAGCGCAGGGCTGACGGTTGCATAGGGGAGCGGACCGGCCACGAATGGGGCCACGAATACACGAATGTTGCGGGGCTGACCGGCCTACTGGGCTGACCGGCCACGAACGGGGCACGAATACACGAATGTTGCGGGGCGTTGCCGTATAGAGTCACTTCATAATAAAATCTAGCTACTATATGCAGTACCTAACGATGCTCGTATGTGCCATATCTAGTAGCAATACCTTATAATGAAGTGACTCTTATAGGTTCGCGCCCGTCGAGATTTCAGCCCCGATCTATTCGTGTATTCGTGCCCCATTCGTGGCCGGTCTGTCGCCATTGGTGGCCGGTCCGCGCAAGAGACGGGTCAGCCCAGCAAGCCGGGCGCGAACAGCGAGTCGATTTCGGCGGCGGTGTTGTAGAAGTGGGGGGCGACGCGCACCACGCCACTGCGGGCGGCGACGCTGATCCCAGCCACGCGCAGGCGTTCGACCACGGCGACCGGATCTGCGCCGCCGCGCGGGTGGAAGCAGACGATACCGGAGCGTTCGGCGGGCAGCAGCGAACTGACG
Organism: Chloroflexota bacterium; assembly: GCA_030853735.1. Classification (GTDB taxonomy): domain Bacteria; phylum Chloroflexota; class Chloroflexia; order QHBQ01; family JAICKM01; genus JAICKM01. The sequence goes on along the minus strand of JALYUO010000561.1, from coordinate 1,830 downwards.
ACGGTGTGACCGTGGGCCTGGAGGCCGGCGATCAGCCGGTCGGTGAGTGCGCGGACGGCGGCGGCGATGCGGGTGGGGCCGATCTCCAGGTGCAGATCCAGCACGGGACCAAACGCGGCATGGCCGAGCAGGTTGGGGGTGCTACCCTCAAAGCGGCGGGCATCGGGTCGCCAGGGTTGGCGGTAGTTCAGGTGGTCATTCTGGTCGGCCACGCTGCGCCAACTGAGCAGGTGGGCGCGCAACTCGGCCATCGCCGCCCGCCGCACATAGAGCAGCGCCAGCCCCTGCGGTCCCAGCAGCCATTTGTGCGTGCCGGCAGCGAAAAAGTCCACCCCCCAGGCGTGCAGATCGGCGGGCAACGCGCCCAGCCCCTGGATGCCGTCTACCAGCAGGCGCACCCCCCGCGCCTGACAGATCGCGCCCAACGCGGCCACATCTTGCCGGAAGCCGCTGTTGAACTCGACCCAACTGACCGCGACCAGCCGCGTGCGATCATCGATCTGCGCCACGAGGTCTTCGAGGGGCACCCGTCCGGCGCGGCGCGGCACCAAGCGGGTCGCCACGCCCTGCGGAGCGAGTTCGAGCCAGGGATAAACGTTGGCCGGGAACTGCTCATCGGTCGTCACCACGTTGTCACCGGCGACCCAGGGTAGGCTGTGCGCGATCAGGCTGATCGCCAGCGCGGTGTTGGGCAGCCAGGCGATCTCGTCGGCATCCGCTCCGACCAAGCGCGCCGCCTTGCTCCGGTTGGTCTCGATACCCGCCATCGCGGCGGCTTCGCTGTAGAGCGGGTTGGCGGACTGCTCGGCCAGATAGGCCGTCAGCGCGTCCACCGCCGGGCGACACAGCCCGCTCACGGCGGCATGGTTAAGGTAGGTCCAGCTTGCGGTGACGGGAAAGAGGGTGCGGTAGGTTTCGAGCGGGCGCTCCAGGATCATGTGGTTCCCTTTCGGCTAGATCGTGGCCTTTCCGGTTGCAACACGGAGACACGGAGACACGGAGATTTGTTAAAGGATGGGGTAGGAGGCAGTTCCACCCGGCGAGGCGTGCCCCACCCCGATCTGCCCCACAAGGCACCGGCACCAACGATCCCGGTACGGCGGCAGCGCCGGGTGGAACCGCCTCCTACCCCATCCTTTAACAAATCTCCGTGTCTCCGTGTTGAATCGAAACGGGCACCGTCGCTATTCCGCATTCCGCATTCCGCATTCCGCATTAGGGATAGCGCGCTGTCAGCCAGGCAGCGAGGCGGGCCAGCACTTGGGGCGTGTCGGGGTCGGCGAAGACGGTGTGCCAGACGTGGGGGAAGAGGGCCAGTTCTTTGTCGGCGGCCCCGAACAGGCCGTGCAGCACGACCGAGGCTTGGTAGGGCACCACGCCGTCGGCTTTGCCGTGCAGGATCAGCGTGGGAGCCGTCCACAGGCGGGCGGCGACGGGGCAGCGCAGCGAGAGGGCGACGATGATCATCATATAGCTCGGGTTGAGGCTGGACAGCACGAGCGGATCGGCGTAGTATTTCGCCAGCCAATCGGCATCGCGCGAGCCGACGATGGCGTTGCGCCAAGCGCGCATGGCCGGACCGTAGTCGGTGGCGGCGCGGCGGGCTTGCGGCGTGCGGCGCACCACGGTGAAATCAGCCACCTGGCGCGGATGGATCATCACGCCGGGGGCGATCAGCCAGAGTGCGTCTACGGTGCGCGGCTCTTTGGCGATATAGGCGGCGTAGTTGAGCGTGGACAGGCCGCCCATGCTTTCGCCGATCAGGATCAGCGGGTGGCCGGGGTAGCGGTGGCGGGTCCAGGAGACAATGCTGTGCAGATCGAGCAGCAC
>JALYUO010000548.1 GCA_030853735.1 Chloroflexota bacterium | reverse complement strand
CTCCTCAGTTGGTGGGGCCACCCGCTTCTCCAAGTCATTATCTGAATTACTATAGTCGCTCGTGCTCATTTCGCTGCAATGGCCCTGCTTGTTGCGGCCCATCCCCCCGATCTATGGGCAAAGATAGGGTATAATAGCAGCAAAGCCGCTACACAGCGGAGTCCCAGCCGCGAAGGAGACCTGCACTGTATGATTGTGACCGCAACCGCACTCCCCGCCCGCACCGACCTGTTGCCCGCAGGCTTGCTGGTTCACTGGGGGCAACTGCCCACCGCGTTGGGGCCGGTATTTGTAGCCGCCTCGCCGGAGGGTGTGATCCAAGTCAGCACTACGGAGGGCACCGCAGATGCCTTTGTCGCCCACCTGGATGCGGAACTGGGCGGGCAGGCGCACCTGATCGCCGATCCTAATCCGCTGCTCACCACGGCGCTCGATCAGTTGGCGGCATTTTTCGCAGGCACGGGGCGGACGTTTGATGTGCCGCTGGACTGGCGGCTGTTGCAGGCCACCGCGTTTTATCGCAGCGTGCTGGAAGCGATGGGTGATGTACCGTGGGGCCATCTGGTGAGCTACGGCGAACTGGCCCGCCGGGTGGGATCGCCGCGTGCCGCCCGTGCCGTCGGCCACGCCTGCTCACTCAACCCGTTACCGATCCTGATCCCGTGCCATCGCGTGGTCTATGCGGGCGGCGGCATTGGAGGCTATGGTGCGCCGGGCATCGCCTACAAGCGCGCCTTGCTGGCAATCGAAGGAGTGGTCTTCGCGGATGGTCGCTGACCCCATCCTGCCGCACAAAGGACTCGTCACCGTCGCCTTGATCGGCACCACCGCGCTGTCGGCGCTGGATGCCAATATCGTCGGCACGGCCATCCCCAGCATCGTCGGCAGCCTGCACGGCTTAGGACTGTTGCCCTGGTTGCTGACCGCCTTCCTGCTCACCTCGACCATCAGCATTCCCCTGGCGAGTAAGCTGTCCGACCGCCACGCGCGCAAGCCGGTGCTGCTGACCGGTATTGTGCTGTTCCTGCTCGGCTCGGCCCTCTGCGGCTTGGCCGGCTCGATGGAGCTGTTGATCGCGTTCCGCGCCCTGCAAGGCATCGGCGTGGGCTGCGTCGTGCCGGTCACGTTGACGCTGATCGGCGACCTCTATCCCACCGAGGAGCGGGCGCGCATCCAGGGCATTTTCAGCGGCGTGTGGGGCGTGGCGGGCGTGGCCGGGCCGGCGGTGGGTGGAGCCATCGTCAGCCTCTGGAGTTGGCCCTGGATTTTCCTGATCAATGTGCCGGTTGGCTTGCTGGCGATGGCGATCCTGGGGCGCTACTTACGCGAACCGGTGCGACCCGCCCGTACCCTGCCGCCACTCGATTGGGCGGGGGTGGGGCTGTTGAGCGTGGCGGTCACGGCGGCGCTGTTGGCCCTGAGCCTGAGCAAAGCCGGTGGGATCAGCCCGCCGGCTCTGGCGCTGCTGGGCCTTGCGGTCGTCACCACCGGCACGTTCGTCTGGGTGGAGCGCCGGGCCGCCGATCCACTCGTGCCCGTGACCGTGCTGGCGCTGCCGTTGCTGCGCGTCGCGGTGGGTGTAGGGCTGCTGGCCGACGGTTTGATCGCCACGGGTGGCGCGTATTTGCCGGTGCTGGTGCAAGGCGTGTGGCAGGGCACGCCGCTGCAAGCCGGGCTGGCGTTAGCTCCGCTGTCGCTCGGCTGGCCGTTGGCAAGCACCTTTGCCGGGCGGGCCATCCTGCGCTGGGGCTACCAGCCGGTTGTGCGAACCGGAGCCGCCGCCATCGTCCTCGGCACGGCGGGGCTGGTGCCGTTGGGCGTGGGCAGTCCCGTCTGGTTGCTGCCGGGGACGCTGTTCGTGCAAGGGCTGGGTTTTGGCTTGGCCTATACCGCCTTGCTATTGGCGATCCAAGATGCCGTGCCCTGGTCGCAACGCGGTGCGACAACCGGCCTCTACCAGTTCGCCCGCAACATCGGTGCGACCTTCAGCAGCGCGGCGCTGGGTCTGTTGCTGACGGCAGGCTTGGGCAACGAATTGGCCCGCATACCCAATCTGCCGTCGGTGGCGGGCGGCGGCCCGTTGGGGCCGGCCAGCTTACTGCTCGATCTGCACGCCCGCGTCACGCTGCCGCCCGCCACGCGCGACGCACTGATCGGCGCACTAGCCGCCGCGCTGCACCCGGTCCTCTTGGCGCTGGCCGCGCTGGCGCTGGGGGCCGGGCTGGTCAGTCTGTTCTTCCCCCGGTTGACAAGCGTCCTCCCCGTGTCTACAATAGGGTTAGCAGAGGAACCGACGGGCGGAGTTGGCAGCCCCACGCTTACCCACTAAGGCCCAGCGGGGGAGAACTCTATGGAATTGATCGAACGGGCGCGGCTCAGTCTGGCAAAAGGCGATGCCGCGGCTGCCCATGCCCAATTATTGCAGGCGCTCAAAGCCTGCCAGACGGTGGGCGACCGGGCGGGCGGAGCCGCCGTGTTGCACGAACTGGCTTACCAAGCCCGACTGCGCGGCGATTTGCCGGCCGCCGAGCCGCTGCTGCGCCAGGCCATCCAATTGCGGCTGGCGGTCAACGACCAAGCGGGCTGGGTCGAAAGTGTCTACGAACTGGGGATGCTGGAGCGCGCACGCGGCCAGGTGACGCTGGCGACCGATATGCTGTCGCGCGCGCTCTACACCGCCCGCCAGCTTGACAATCGCCCGCTGATCGCGCGCTGCCTGCACCAGATGGGCGTGATGAGCGCCCAGGCCCAAGAGTACGAACCCGCCGAAACGCTGTTCAATGAGGCGCTGGAAGTGCAGCAAAGCGGCGGCGGCGATCCGGCGGGCCAGAGTACCACGCTGCACGAACTCGGCGCGCTGCGCGAAGCGGTGGGCGACCTGTTTGCGGCGGCGGATTACTACAAGCGCAGCCTGACGCTCTGTGAAGCCGGCGGGAATCTGCCGGGCCAAGTCGCCAACCTATCGAGCCTGGGAGCGATCTACCAGGCCCGTTCGCGCACGGGCGAAGCCGAACGCTACTACAGCCGCGCGCTCGATCTGGCGCGCCGCAGCGGGCAGCCGGCCGTGCTGGCCGAAATGCAACACAACCTGGGCACCGCGCTCTATGCCCGCCAGGACTACGCGGGCGCGTTCGACCAGCTCTGGCAGTCGCACTGCCTGGTGCCCGACTCCGATGCCGCCGACTGGATGCGTGCGCTCTACACCGCGCTCGGCCCGGAGCCGTTCCTGACCCAGGCCAAGCGGCTGGGCGTAGATTCGGCCCTGCTGACCAGCGTGGTCCACGGCGATGCGCCGACTGCGCCCGCGCAAGAGATGACCATGGCCCGCTTGGTCGCCTTACGTCTGCGCGTGGGCAAAGGCGAGTTCCTCAAGCTGGCCGAGCAGTCGCAGATCCCGCCCACTGTGGTCGCCAAAGTCGAGGATGCGGCCAAGAGTTTGGGGGGGTAGGGGCGATGGGCGATGGACGGGGCGACTGGGACTCGCCGCTACCGCTACAAAGCCCGCCTACGCGGGCTGTGACGCTGTAAAGAAACCGCGCCGAATTGTTGATCCATGAAGGACACGAAGGATCACGAAGATGGGATTAAAGGGAATAAATATAGTAACTACGCAGCCTAATGTCTCGCCGATACCGCGAAAATTGTAGGAGGGTGGCGCCGCCCCGCGACCGTGGCGGACGGTGAT
>JALYUO010000542.1 GCA_030853735.1 Chloroflexota bacterium | reverse complement strand
GCGCGCCGAGGAGCGTAATACGTAATACGTAATACGTAATACGTAAACGGTAGGAGGGAGGGGTGGATGGGGTGTTCATCGGTGGCACCTGTCTGATCGGCGCTACGGCCGCACGTAATTCACGTTTTATGCCTCACAGCTTCTTTGAGGAATGTTTCTTCTTTACTACAATCTTATGTATTGCCAATTCTATAGAAGCAGTGATCAACAAGATGGAAAACACCGATAAAATCGAACCCACAATAATAATCCAAGTTGAAGCTCCTAATCCTATATCTTCATACAGTTGATGTACCTTAAACCCAATTTGCAAAGGAAACATTGGAATAAATGTAATGATATTGATAAAATTGTATTGTTGAGATGAAGTGGGTAATCCCAAACTCACAATGTTACCTACTCCAAATAAAAAGTAATCAGAAGTAACCATACCAAAGAAAACGCAACAGTATTGATCAATATTCTTTTGTATATTAAAATGTATTTTCTTATGTGGGACAATCTCCATATTGAGACTAAATATAAAATTAACAATAGATATATGACTACAGGTATAAATGCTATTACAATCATGATCTTACTCCTGTCCTCAAAGAGCTACACGTTTCACTCTTAGCACTCCGTTATAGGCTGCCCCATACAGCCGCGCCGCCTGAGCCGGAGTGTAGCAGGCCAGCACACGGGCGCGTCCGGCAGCAGCCAGCACAACACGGGCGGCGGGGTCAGTGCAAAGCGCGGCCAGCGCGGCGGTCAGCGCCGCCGGGTCGCCTTCGGGCACCACGCGCCCGGCGGGGCCGACCACACGCGGCAGTTCGCCGGAGTCGGAGACCACTACAGCATTGCCGCAGGCCATCGCCTCGACCGCCGCCCGCCCAAACTGTTCGCGCCAATTGGGTCGCGTCTCCGACGGCACCACCCAAATGTCGCCCGCGCTTAGATGAGCCGGTAGCGCCGCGTGGTCCAGCGCGCCCACCATGTGGACGCGATCCGCCGCGCCCGCCGCCTGAGCGGTCGCCGCCAACGCTGCGCGCAGCGGCCCGTCGCCCACGACCAACAGATGCGATTCGGTCGCAGCAGTAGGCAGGCGGAGGAACGCCTGCAACAGCGTCGTCACGCCTTTTTCGGCCACCAACTTGCCCGCATAACCGATCACCACGGCTGCTGCCGGGATGCCCTGCGCCGCCCGCACTGCCGCACCCGCCGCCGGGTCACGCCGGAACACCGCCGGGTCGGTCGGCAACGGCACCAGACGCAACGGCCCCCGATAGCCCTTCTGCCGCAACGTCGCCGCCACGCCCACGCCGCAGGGCAAGATGGCATCGGCATAGCGAAAGCAAAACTGCTCGAACCAGCGGAACGGCGGCGGATAGCGTTTGACGATGTTCTGCGCCGCATACAGGATCACCGGCACCCGCCGCCGCCACCACCATTCCAACAACGGGCGCAGGGCCAGGATCAGCGCCGGCAGCAAGCTGTGCGCCTCTTCGTAGACGTGCAGCACCGCCGGGCGCACGCGCAACAGCGTCCCTAGCAAGCCGGGGAACAGGTAGATGTAGTAGTGCTGCGGAAACCAGACGCGCCCGGCATGGATCGTGTAGTCGGGCGCAGATCGGCGTTCCAGCGCCACGGATTGCCCCGTCCGCTCCGGCCATGCCGTCGGCACTAGCAGATGCAGCGCCCAGCGCCCGGTTGCCGCCAGCGCCGCCAACGGCTTCTGGTACTCGGCAATCACCGCCGCGTGCCAGATCCACAGAATGCGGGGCTTGGACTCGTTCATAGCCGCATCTTACCACAGAACGCAGGAACCGTGCAGCCCGGTGCCTACCGAGTTAATGCGTTGTGGGAGCGGCCTCCTGGCCGCGATAGCCTACCCTTACCCCAGACTGTGGGAGCCCGCACTGTGGGAGCGGCCTCCTGGCCGCGATAGCCTACCCTTACCCCAAACTGTGGGAGCCCGCACTGTGGGAGCGGCCTCCTGGCCGCGATAGCCTACCCTTACCCCGCACTGTGGGAGCCCGAAC
>JALYUO010000533.1 GCA_030853735.1 Chloroflexota bacterium | reverse complement strand
CCCCCGACCCCCGACCCCCGGCCCCCAGCCCTTACGCACGAGGTTGCACCGATGAGCGAATGGCGCGACCATGGCATTGCCGGCGTGCTGCTGGCGGCGGGGGCGGGACGGCGGATGGGCGGCGTGTCGAAGCTGCTGCTGCCGCACCCGGCGGATGGGCAGCCGTTGGTGGTTCATGCGGCGCGCGGGCTGTTGGCGCTGGGGCTGGTCGAAGTGGTCGTGGTGCTGCGGCCTGATCAGCCCGCCCTCGCCGCTGATCTGGCGCGGCTGCCGGTGCGAATTGTGTACAACCCTGCGGCCGCTGCGGGCCAAGCGACCTCGCTGGCCGTCGGTGTGGCGGCGCTGGGGCCAGACAGCGCCGCCGCCCTAGTTGCGCTCGGCGACACGCCCACCGTGGCCCCCGCCGTCTTCGCTGCCCTGCTGGCCGCCTACAGCGTACACCCGCGCCCCATCACTCAACCCGTCTACGGCGCCCAACCCGGCCCGCCCACGCTATTCGCCCGCGTTGCTTGGCCTGCTCTGGCCGATCTGCACGGCGACGACGGTGCCCGCGCCCTCATCCGCACGCACCCTGCCTGGCTCACCCGCGTCCCCCTGCCCGCCGCCCTGCTCCCGCCCGATATAGACACGCCGGCTGATTACGCGGCCTTGCCCTGATAGCCGCCGAAGACAACGGCTTGCGCTGCGAGACTGCCCAGAGTTTGCTTCTTTCTGGGGGCCGGCCGGCCCCAGACGGAACAGTTGCGCCGGACAGCGCAATTGACAGCGCCTGCTAACGGGTGCTATAATAGCAGCGCAACCGTGGGAGAGATCCGGGCGGCAGCGCGGCTGCGGTCAGGACACCGAAGGGGCAAGAATGGGCTGAGGCGCGCAGGCGTAGCGGACCGCTTGAAACTCTCAGGTATACCAGACCACGCACGTAGCCATCCTCTGGAGAGCGCCCCGGCAGGGGCCACCGACGCGGCAATCCCGGCCCAGCCGGGAGAATCTTGCAGGTGCCACAGACAGAGGGGAGCCACCCGGCTTCCCTCTGTCTTTTTTGTAGGTATCAGGGGCCAGGGGGTCAGGGGTCAGGAGACGCAGCGGATGGCTTACCATCTCGATAGCCCGTATATCGGGCATACTGTCAGATCGTCTTCTGACCCCTGACCTCTGACCTCTGACCCCTCACAGCTAGGAGGCGTACATGACCGACAGCGCAATGAAGCAGACTCCCCTGAACGCGGCTCACCGGGCGCTCGGCGCGCGCATGGTCGAGTTCGGCGGTTGGGAGATGCCGCTGCAGTATAAAGGCATCATCGAAGAGCATAAAGCGGTGCGCGAGCGCGTGGGCATCTTCGACACCTGCCACATGGGCGAGTTTGTGGTGGAAGGGGCCGGTACCTTGCCGCTGTTGCAATACGGCACCAGCAACGATGTCGCCAAGCTAGAAGAAGGGCAAGCCCAGTATTCGTTTATGACCAACGAGCAGGGCGGCGTGGAAGATGATTGCTTAGTCTATCACTTCCCCGATCACCACTATGTCGTGGTCAACGCTGCGCCGTTGGAGGCCGATTTCCAGCGCCTGTCCCATCTGGCCGACGAGCGCGGCATCGGCGACGTGGTGCTGCGGAACCTGTCGGACGAGACCGGCAAGCTGGATGTGCAGGGGCCATTGGCCGCCGCGCTGGTGCAAAAGTTTACCGACACTGATCTGAGCGGTGTGCGCTATTACTACGCCGCGCAAGGGCCGGTGGCCGGCGTGCCCTGCCGCATTTCGCGCACCGGCTACACCGGCGAAGACGGCTTCGAGCTGTTCTTTCCCATCGGCGAGGTCGCGCGCGTCTGGAACCTGCTCGTCGAGGCGGGGGCCGAGCCGTGCGGCCTGGGCTGCCGCGATACGCTGCGCCTGGAAAGCAGCCTGCCGCTATCGGGCAGCGATGTGTCGCCCGACCCGGCGCGTAACCCGGTCAGCGCGGGCTTTGGCCGCTTCGTGCGCTTCGATAAAGACTCCGACTTCTGCGGCAAGGCCGCGCTCCAGGCGTTCAAGGACAATCCGAACGCGCCGAAGCTGATCAACTTCGAGGTGATCGGGCGCGGTGTGGCGCGGGTGCATTACCCCATCGTCAACAGCGGCGGCACGGTGGTCGGCGAAGTGACCAGTGGCACCTACGCCCCGTCGTTGGATAAAAACGTCGGTATGGGCTGGGTCACGCCGGACCTCGCCGCCGTAGGCACCGAACTGGCCGTGACGGTCCGCAATCAACCCATCGCCATTCGGGTGATCAAACGCCCGATGTACAAGCGTGGCCGCTAGGCGCGCCCACTGAGGAGAGATCTGTGAACAATCCGCAAGACTGCAAATACACCAAAGATCACGAGTGGGTGCGCGTGGACGGTGATACCGCCGTGATGGGCTTGGCCGATTACGCGCAGAGCCAGTTGGGTGACATGGTGTTCGTGGGCGATCTGCCCGACGTGGGCGCGACGCTCAAGCAGGGTGATAGCGCGGGCGCGCTGGAGAGCGTGAAAGCCGCCGCCGATTTCTATGCCCCCATCAGCGGCGAAGTGCTGGAAGTCAACGCGCTGCTGCTTGACGACCCCGGCGTGCTGAACCGCGATCCCTACGGCGAGGGCTGGATCTTGAAACTCAAGGTCACTAATGCCGCGGCGGATCTGGCGAACCTGATGGATGCCGCCGCGTATGACGAGTACGAGAAAGCGCAGGGTTAGGGGTCAGGGGTCAGGGGTCAGACCGGGTGCTGCTGATCCCTGACCTTGATCACTCACCTGTATGCTGATGATTATAGCGAGAGCGCAGGCACTAGCGAACAGGCAACCGGGTCGAAACCCTGACCCCTGACCCCTGGCCCCTGACCCCTCGTAGGAGAGACGATGCCCTATATACCGAATACCGATGCCGACCGGCAAGCGATGCTGGCGAGCCTGGGCATGAGCAGCCTGGCCGACCTGTATCGCGAAGTGCCGGCGAGCGTCATGGACCCGCCGATCAACCTGCCGGAGCCGCTCTCCGAAAGCGAGATCATGGCGGAGATGCGCCGCTTGAGCGCCAAGAATTGTGATGCGACCGGGTTTGCGACTTTCCTGGGAGCCGGCTCTTATAACCACTTTAGCCCGGCTGCCGTCTATCGGATCATGTCGCGCGGCGAGTTTTATACCGCCTATACACCCTATCAGCCCGAACTGGCGCAGGGCACGCTGCAATGGACCTATGAGTGGCAAACCCTGATCTGCGAACTGACCGGTATGGATGTGTCGAACGCCGGGATGTGGGATGCCTCAACTGCGATGGCCGAAGCCGCGATCATGGCGACCAACATCACCAAGCGCAAAGCCGTCGTGATCAGCAAAGGCGTGCATCCGCAATACCGCGAAGTGTTGCAGACCTATGCCCCCTCGCATGGGGTGGAAGTGCGCGAGATTGCGGGCGTGACCGAACTCGAAAATCTCGGCACCGACGTGGCCTGCGTGATCCTGCAACAGCCCGACTTTTTCGGCACGATCCACGACCTGAATAATACGGGGGCGCAGATCCAGGCGGCAGGCGCGGCTTTGTGCTGACGCTGCAAACGCGCGAACAGCGACGAGTTGGTACAGATGTTGGAGGTGGCCTTTTCGCGGCGGATATGC
>JALYUO010000448.1 GCA_030853735.1 Chloroflexota bacterium | reverse complement strand
CACCCGACCCCCATCAGAAAATAAAAAAACCCAAAGGAAGGCGGCCACCATGAGCAGCAGAAACAGTGTCTCGCTCAATAGCAGGTTGCTGAACAGGGTGAAGGGCAGCCAGAGCGCGCCAAGTAGGGCGGCTAGGCGGGCGGCGGCGCGCGGGGTGAGCGCGAGGGCTGGGGCGTGAGCGGCGCAGCGGGCGGCTAATGCGGCCAAGCCGGCTAGGGTGAGGGTAGACAGCACGGCTTGCAGGGCGAACACCGGCCCGGTCGCCTGCCCGAACAGGCGGAATAGTAGCCCCACCAGCAACGGATAGAGCGGCGTGCGCGTCCAGAGGAAGGTATCGTAGAAGTGCAGGCCACGTCCGTCGGCAAAGACCGACGCGGCCCCGAAATACTCCTGCTCGTCAATCACGAAGCCGTGCAGCGGGGTGCGCTCCGGCAGGCCGACCAGGGCCGGATAGCCCAAGCGCAACAGCAGCGCACCCAGCAGGATCGCCACCAGCCACGGGTCCACGGCGAATCGTTTAAGCCAGGCCACGCAACTCCAACGTTGTCACCGTGCCGGCCGGGTCGGTCAGGTCTACCACGCGGATGGCGTGATTGTTGGTGTCGGCGATATACAGCCGCTCACCGGCCACGCTCACGCCTTCCGGCTCGTTGAAGCGCGCTGTGGCGGCGGGGCCATCGGTGAGCGCGCGCGGACTGCCGCCCAGCCAAGTCGTGACCGCGCGCGTGGCCGGGTCGAGCCACTTGATTTTGCTGTTGTAGGTGTCGGCCACCAGCAAGCGCCCGCTGGCCGCGTGATAGGCCACGCCGAAGGGGTGTTGCAGGCGCACCGCGTCGCCCACGCCGTCCTTGTCGGCGAAGTCGAACAGGCCCGTGCCGACCAGCGTTTGCACCGCGCCGCTGCCCAGGCCGACCGTGCGGATGGCTTGCGCTTCGCTGCACGCCACAAAGAGCCGCGACCCGTCGCTGGTCAGGCCGGTGGGTTGGGCCAGGCTGGCGTAGCCGCGCAAATCCTCCATCGTGCGTGCCTCGTTCAGCGCAGCGGTCCACAACTTGCCGTCGCCGAGGGCTTCGCGCCCGGTGCCGGCGTAGGGCAGCGCCGTGTCCGCCACCGGATCATAGACCCACAACTGGTGATAGCCGGCCATGGCGATATAGAGCCGGTCGCCCACCCAGGCCAGATCCCACGGCGAATTGAGCGCCGTTTGGCGAGCCGGGCCGCCGGTGCGCTGATATGCGCCGATGGTGCCCGTCCCCGCCACCGTCGCCACCTGCCCGGCGCTCAGTTCTAGTCTGCGGATCGTGTGGTTCTCGCTATCGGCCACATACAGCGTATCGCCGACCAGGGCCATGCCTTGCGGGCGGTGAAATTGCGCGGCGGCGAAGGGACCGTCGGCGGCCCCCGCCGTGCCGGTGCCAGCGATCCACTCTACGTCGGCGCTGCGCCCATCGGCAGCGAGCCGGGCCGCGATGACGCGGTGATGGTCGCTATCGGCGATAAACAGACGGTCGGGCGTGCCGGCGCTGCCGGCGACGGCCAACACCTTGCCGGGATAGCGCAAGGGGCGCGCTGGTTCGTCCAAATGGGCGGGGTGGAACGGCACCGGGCGGCGGTCCAGCGTGCCCTGCCGGTCGAAAGTAGCAACGGCCTGGGCGATCACTGGGCCAAAATCCGCGGCGGTGATTTCGCCGGCCTGGCTGCCGATGTAATAGCCGCGCGGGTCCACCAGCACCACCGTCGGCCAAGCATTGACGGCGTAGCTTTTCCAGATGCGGAACTGGCGGTCATTGACCACCGGATGGTCCAGACCCAAGCGCAGCACCGCATCGCGCACATTGGCCGTGTCACGTTCGGCGGTATATTTGCCCGAATGCACGCCAATCACCACCAGTTCGTCCGGGAATTGGGCTTCCAACTGCCGCAACTGCGGCAGAATATGGATGCAGTTAATTCAGCCATAGGTCCAGAAGTCCAGCAGCACGATTTTGCCGCGCAAGTCGGCCAACGTGAGCGGCGCGCCGCCCACGGTGTTGATCCAATCCAACCCGCTCTGCAACTCCGGGGCATGGATCACGCTAGTACCCATTGTGTCCATTAGTCACCTCCTCTCCCGCATTATAGCGGGGTGCGCCGCGTGCGGCAACCTGAAGGCGGAGTGCGGATCGCGGATCGCGTATTGCGGAATGTAGCGGCGCTGCTTGCTGCGCCCGTGGCGGGCAGGCTGTCCCCCCATACAGCGCGAATACCCGAATGGCTGGGGCCGGCACAATGCGGAGTACGGACTGCGGATTGCGGGCGGGCACGGCGCTACTTATTGCACCGGGTGTGCGTTAAGCTGTTATGGGGTCTAAAACCGAAAAGGGTTACACGGGGTTATACTGAGGGACACGTATGCACACAGACGAGAGGATTTCGCTATGATCAAGGGAATTACAATGAATGCGGCGCGACGCAGCGTGAGCGGCGGCGCGCTAGGACTGCTATTGCTGCTAGCGGCCTGCGGGGGCAGCGACCCGACCGCCACAGCGGTCTCGACGG
>JALYUO010000447.1 GCA_030853735.1 Chloroflexota bacterium | reverse complement strand
CTGCTGCTGGGCCAGCAAAAGGCGATTGATCCTGCCTTGTGGGCCGATTTCAACACTACACAGACCTCGTGGTTGATCGTGGTCTCTGGTTCCCAGATCACACTGCTGTTAGTGTTTGTCTATTGGGTGAGCCACCGCTTACTAGCTCCCTGGCCGGCAGTCGTTGTTGCTGCGGTCGTGGTGGTTGCTTATTCACTGTTCGTTGGCTTGGGCTTGTCAGTAGCCCGTGCTGCTGTGATGGGTCTGCTCTACCTAGTGGCGCAAGGTTTAGGTCGCCCCATCACACCATTCAACCTGCTGGCTGTTATTGCACTGGTTCTCACCGCACTCGATCCACTGGCCTTCGGTGACATAGGCTTCCAGTTCTCATTTGCTGCGGTAGCCGGCATCCTGATCTTTGCTCCATCTTGGATAAGACGACTGCGGCGCGTACCTCGGCTACTTGGCGAAGCCTTTGCACTCTCCGCTGCTGCTCAGACCACTGTGTTGCCCGTTGTCATCGCTCAGTTCGCGGCAGCATCACTCGCCGGCTCTATCGTCGGTCCCTTAGTGGGCTTGTTAGTTGCACCCCTTATGATTTTGGGTACAGTGTATGAGTTTGCTGCTTGGCTATTTCCGCCGGCTGGTCAGTTAATAGCTTGGATTTGTTGGCCCCCTTTAACTCTGATAGCTGAAGTGGTACATTGGGCTGCTCACTGGAAACCCTTTGGCTTGCCTTTTAACACTGTGGACGTGCCGCGCTTTAACACACCTGCCGTTCTCACTTGGTACATAGCATTAGCCCTGCTTTACATCACCACAGATAAAGATCGCCGGGCGGCTGTGCGCCGCTTCGTGCGCCCCGATCCGGTGCTGCCGGTCTCGGTCGGCAACCGCACTTAAAGCCCGTCGGCATCGTTATAGCAATCGGCAGTGGCGGGGCGCGGCAAGCAGCGCCGCTACATCGGATACGGGCGCAGCAAGCAGCGCCGCTACAACGCCTCATTGGCACGCCAACAAGACGGGCGCGGCAAGCAGCGCCGCTACAGCCAAAAACCGACAAGCTGACGACTGACGACTGACGACCGACGCACGAGGTACGCCTGTGATTGATTTAAGTCCCAAGATGGATGAGCATCAGATCCAACTAGACGGCCATGCGGTGCATTATAGCGCGCGCGGGCCGGCGGATGCGCCACTGACGCTGGTGGGGGCTAATGGGCTGGCCGGCGGCGGCGACAGCTTCTGGCCGCTGCTGGGCGGCGTGCCGGAGGGGGTGCGCGTGGTGCTGCCCGACCTGCCCGGCTGCGGCGACTCGGAGCCGCTGGACGAGGCGCACACGATAGACGGCTATACGGCGTGGCTGCATCGCTTCTTGGACGCGGTGCGCGTGGAGCGGGTCGCGCTGATCAGCGTGGCGACGGGCGCGCCGATCACGGTGCGCTATGCCGCGCAGTATCCTGACCGCACGGCGGGGCTGATCTTTAGCCTGCCGTTCCTGGGCCGCAGCGCCTTGCCGCTGTGGATGCGCCCGGTGGCCGCCTATGCGCTGCGGGTCGGCGTATTGCGTGACTTGGTGGACGGTATCCGCCAGAGCGACGCGCTGATGCACCGCATTATCACCAGCGAGCCGCCGGAAGCGATCCCCGTCTTGGCCGAGCGCGACATCGCGCATAAGCAGCAAGCCTCGTTGCGTGCCGCCGGCGAACTGCTGCACGACCTGATGCTGATGGATAGCCGTAGCGAAATGCGGACGCTTACCACGCCGATGCTCTATTTGGCGGCGGAACACGATGCCTTCTCGCCGCTGGCGGTCTTGCAAGGCATTGTGCGGCAGCATCCCGAACGCCGCTTGTGGGTCAAGTATGGAGCCGGGCACTCCTGGAATGAGGCGTTTATCGCCGCCATGCAGGAGGAGTTGCGCGGGTTCTTGCTGGAGATTACGCCGTCGGGGGGGTAAACATGATCCACGAAGAACACGAAGGATCACGAAGAACGGTAGGTTGATCCGCGCAGGGCCGCGAAGGAACGCGAAGGGATTTCGAGAGTTACGTTGACGGTTATTAGGAACCGTTAAGCCGAAAGTGAACCTGTCATTCTGAGCATAGCGAAGAATCCGCCGATAATGATTCTCCACTGCGTTCAGAATGACAGGTTCGTTTTGCACCGCCTGAAGAGTTACAGGCACAAAACCTAAATTCAGAACTCAGAATTCAGAACTCAGAACTCCGTTACGGCTGCGGCACGGCGTATTGCTCCCAGGTGCCGTTGCTGTAGAGAACGCGGACGGTCAAGTTGTCGGGGCGGATGATCAGGCCATGGTCGAAGGGCTGGGTGGCGGCGGTGGTCAGGGCGCTTTCGGGCGCGGTGCCCCAGCCTAGCCGGGTGCGGACATCGGGCTGTTCGCGCCAGATTTTGCCGAAGCCACGGATCGGTTCATAGAAACCGGGGGCGGGCGTTTCAGCGCCGCCGTTGGGATCGCCGTCGTTCCAGGTGTCAGTGTAGCGCAGCCAGGCCGTCGTGCTGCCGTCCAACAGATAGATCAGGCGGGCATCGCCGTTCCAGAACAGCGCGCCGTGCTCGAAGGGTTGCGACGCGGCCTGGGTGATGCGCGTTTCGCTGGTGGTGGGGCAGCCGAGCGCGTTTCGCAGCGCGTAGTGGGTCGAATAGACCGTGCCGATGTTACCCTGCACGGGGTAGCGACAGATGGACAGGATGGCCGGCGTTTGCGTGCTGATCGGCGTGGCCGTCGCTGCCGGCGGCACGGCGGTGTGCGTCGGCGGTACGGTGCGGGTCGGTAAGGGCGTAGCCGTGTCGGTCGGTAGCGGCGTGGCCGTCGGCAGCGGGGTGTCGGTCGGCTCCATAGTGGGCCGCACGGTGGCTGTCGCTGTCGCCGCTGCGCTGGTCGGGGTGCGCGACACGACAGGCGTGCCTAACCCGGCGGTGACGCTTGCGGGGGCCGGCAGCGTAGTGGCGCTCGCGGGGGCCGGCAGCGTGGCGGTGGGGCTGAGTTGGCCCGCCGTGGCCGTCGCCGGAATGCCGG
>JALYUO010000421.1 GCA_030853735.1 Chloroflexota bacterium | reverse complement strand
CCGCGCCGGCGCGGTCCCACCCGGTTTCTAGCAATGTTGCGAGGTCTGATCGTGCAGCACAGTGCGCCGACAACGCCCCTACTCGAAATGACCGGCATCGGCAAAACTTTTCCCGGCGTGCTGGCGCTCCAGGATGCCTCGTTGCGTGTGGGGCGCGGCGAAGTCCATGCCTTGATCGGGCAAAACGGGGCCGGCAAGTCAACGCTCATCAAAATACTGACCGGGGCGTATCGCCGCGACAGCGGTACGGTGCAGTTCGATGGCCGCCCGGTGGATTTCCAGTCGCCGCAGCAGGCCCAACTCGGCGGGGTCAGCACCATTTACCAGGAAGTGAACCTGGTGCCGTTTCGCTCGGTGAGCGAAAACATTTTCCTGGGCCGCGAACCGCGCCGCTGGGGGCTGATCGACTGGCGGCGCATGAACCGCGAGGCGGCAGCCATCCTGGCCCGTTTCGGCATTCACATAGATGTCACACAGCCGCTGCTGACGCTCAATGTGGCGATCCAACAGATGGTCGCAGTGGCGCGGGCCGTCTCTTTCCAGAGCAAGCTGGTGGTGATGGATGAACCGACTTCGTCGCTGGATGAGCAGGAAGTCGCCACCCTCTTTGACGTGATCCGGCAGCTCAAGGCCGAGGGCGTGTCGGTTATTTTTGTCAGCCACCGCCTTGATGAACTGTACGCCGTGTGCGACCGCGTGACGATCATGCGCGATGGGCGCACCGTCACCGAACGCACGATGGGCGAGATCAGCAAATTGGAGTTGGTCGCGCTGATGCTGGGCAAAGACCTCAGTGTGGTCCAACGCGCCGGCACCACCGCCTTTGCCGAAGGGGTGCATCACGCCGCCGCCGAATTGATCCGCGCCGACGGGCTGCAACAGGGCCGCCGGCTGCAAGGAGTCTCGGTCCAAGTGCGCGCCGGGGAGATCGTGGGCTTGGCCGGGCTGTTGGGCGCGGGCCGCACGGAAACGGCGCGCGCGTTGTTTGGGGCCGACACGCTCGACGGCGGGCAGGTACTCTTCGACGGCAAGCCGGTCCATTTCAAGTCGCCGCGTGATGCGATCCGCGCGGGCATCGGCTTCTGCTCCGAAGACCGCAAGACCGAGGGCATCATTCCCTATATGTCGGTGCGCGAAAACCTGACCCTGGCCGTGCTGCCCACCCTGGCGCGCCGGGGCATCATTGCCCGCGACAAGCAGCAAGCGTTAGTGGATCAGTTTGTGCAGCGCCTGGGCATCAAAACCTCTGGGCCGGATCAGCCGGTGCGCGAACTGTCGGGCGGCAATCAGCAAAAAGTGCTGTTGGCGCGCTGGCTGTGCATGAATCCGCGCCTGCTGCTGGTGGATGAGCCGACACGCGGTATTGATGTGGGCGCGAAGGGTGAGATCCAGGCGCTGATCAATGAACTGGCCGATAGCGGCCTGGGCGTGCTGATGATCTCCTCCGAATTGGAAGAACTCACCGAGGGTTGTGACCGCGTGGTGGTGTTGCGCGAAGGGCGCACCGTCGCCGAATTGCCGCACGCCACGGTCAGCCAGGGCGCGATCATGGCCGCGATGGCCCACGGCAGCGCGGCACCGGCGGGCGAGGAGGCGGCGCATGGCTAAGGCAGATCGCGCGCTGAAAGGGGCGGGTCGGCCCCTGGTGCCGGCGCGCTTCGGGGCCATTGGGCAAACCTACGGCGCGGCCCTGGCCCTGCTGGCCCTCATCGGCTATAACATCGGCTTCACGCCCTTCTTCCTCAACCCGGCGACGGTGAACTCCAACCTGACCCAGGTGGCTCCAGTGGTGATCGTGGCGGTGGGCATGACGTTGGTGATCGCCACCGGCGGCATTGACCTATCGGTGGGCGCGCTGATGGCCGTCGCCGGGGCGTTAGCGCCGCTCATTTTCCTCAGCACCCTGCTGCCGTCCAATTATCCCTTCATCGGTATTGGCTTGGCGCTGATCGTGCCGGTGCTGGTGGCGGGCGCGTTTGGCCTGTTCAACGGCAGCTTGGTCGCCTATTTCAAGATCCAGCCGATCATCGCCACCCTGGTGCTGTTTATCGCCGGGCGGGGCATCGCCCAGGTGGTCACCAACGGCGCGTTGCAGAGCTTCACCAATCCCGGTTTCCGCTACATCGGCATCGGTCGCCCCTTCGGTATCCCGTTTCAGGTGCTGCTGATGGTGGTGATCGTGGCCGGGGCAGCTTGGGTCATGCGGGCCACGACCTTTGGCCGTTATGTGTTGGCGGTGGGCGGCAACGAGGCGGCGGCGCGTTTGGCCGGCGTGCCGGTGACGCGCATCAAACTGGCGGTCTATGGCATCAGCGGCTTGTTGGCCGGGCTGGCCGGGCTGATCGCTATTGCCATTAACGCCTCGTCCGATGCCAACAGTGTCGGGCTGGATATGGAACTGGACGCGATTGCCAGCGTCGCCGTCGGCGGCACCCCGCTCACCGGGGGCCGCGCCACCGTGATCGGCACGCTGATCGGCGCATTGATCATCCAACTGATCCGCTATACGCTGTTGGCACACGGCATCCCCGACGCGGCGGCGCGCATCGTCAAAGCCGCGATCATCCTGGCCGCCGTCTATATCCAGCGCCAGCGACGAGCCTGACTCGCAGCAAGGATACGCTTATGGCTACCGTCTCAACCGAATCGCCCGAACCCACCGCGCGTCGCTTTGCCTTCAGCCGGGCACGCACCGCCAGCCTGATCCAGCGCCAGGGCGTGCTGATCGCGCTGCTGCTGCTGATCCTGTTCGGCGCGCTGCGCTATGATAACTTTTTCGCGCCCTATAACATCGCCAGCTTCCTACGTAATTACTCAATGTTCGGCCTGATCGCGCTGGGCATGACCTTTGTGATCATGACCGGCGGCATTGACCTGTCGGTGGGCGCGGTGGCGGCGCTAGGCAGCGTGATTGCTGCGTTGCTCACGCCTTATGGCGCGTTGCCGGCCATCGTGGTGCCGGTGTTAGCCGGCATGGTCATTGGCTTCGCTAACGGCTGGATCATTGCGCGCCTCAACCTGCTGCCGTTTATTGTCACGCTGGCAATGTTGTTGGCCGCGCGGGGGCTGGCCTTGCTGTTGGCGAACAACACCTCGGTGGGCATTACCCGCGACCCCGGCTTTATCTGGTTTGGGCAAGGCGATGTGCTGGGCGTGCCGGTGCCGGTGCTGGTGGTAGGCGTGGCTTACGTGGCCGGCGTGATCCTGTTGCGCTACTCGCGCTTTGGTCGCCATGTGCTGGCGGTGGGCGGCAACGAAGAAGCCACCCGCCTGATGGGCCTGCCGGTGGATCGCATCAAGCTGGGCGTGTATACGCTCAGTGGCGCGCTAGCCGCGCTGGCCGGCGTGATCCTGGCCGCGCAATTCAACACCGGCCAGCCGACCGAAGGGCTGGGCTGGGAACTATCGGCCATTGCCTCGGTGGTGGTGGGCGGCACCCTGCTCACCGGCGGCATGGGATCAGTCGGGGCCACGTTGGTCGGCGTGCTCTTGCTGGGCCTGATCCTCAATATCCTGAACTTTGAGAACGGGCACGGCTCCACCAGCCTGAGTCCCTATTGGCAGTCGGTGATTCGCGGCACCTTTTTGCTGGTGGTGGTGCTGCTGCAAAACCGGCTGGCCCAACGCCGGCGGACCTAACCCCCTAACCCCCTAACCCCCTTCCCTACGAAGGAAGGGGGAGTTCGACGGGCTAGGGCTAAGAGCGGGAACCTTGTGTCGCCGAATAGCGCGCAATTGTAGGAGGGTGGCTCCGCCCCGCGACCGTGGCCGGTGGTGAAGCACACAGTGGGCGCGGCACCCGCCGGGGGATATTGCGGTCGGGGGCCGGCATCGCGGGGCGGAGCCACCCTCCTACAATCCGTTGGTTGCCGGTGACAGTCTTGCAGATAATGATCCGACAAAGCGGTTTGCCCCCACCAACTGAGGAGTCAGCACCCCAGGTGCGAACTCCGCAGCAAAGGAGCGCACGATGATGCGGATGTACACCCGTCGCTGGGGATTGCTGGTCTGCCTGCTCTTGGCGAGTTGTAGCTCTGATGCAGGATATGTATTTTCTACCCCGACCGTCGCGCCCACTGCCATGTCCCTCACAGCCCCGCCGCGCGTGCCGAGCAGTCCCAGTGCGTTGCCGGCGGGGCCGTTTAGCGGCTATCTCGCTCCCGACTTTATGCTGACCGCTCTTGACGGCCAAGCCGTGCAGTTGCGCGCCTATCGCGGCCGGCCGGTCTGGATCAACCTGTGGGCGACCTGGTGCGTGCCCTGCCGGACCGAAATGCCCGCCATGCAAACCCTCTACAGCCGTTACCAGAGCCAGGGGCTGATCGTGCTGGGCGTGAACGCGCAGGAAGATCCGGCCCGCGTCCGCAGCTTCGTGAGCGACGGGCACTTCACATGGCAGTTCCTGCTCGACCCCGACAGCTTGGTGCGGCGCAAATACGTCTTCACCGGCATCCCCAGCCATGTGTTTGTGGATCGGGCGGGGGTAATCCAGCAGATTACTATCGGCGAACTAGATGCCGCGACGATGGCCGAGTACCTGGGCCGCATCATGGCCGATCCGGGCCTGGGTGGGTGAGCCACAGCCCGCCATGAACGGGTGCTGCTAGACAGGGAGCGTTATGCAAGCCTTAGTGAAATATGCCAATACCCCCGGCGCAGTCGAGATCCGCGAGATGCCGCAACCGGAGATCACCGCCGATCAGGTGTTGCTGCGCGTGCAGGCGGTCGGCATCTGCGGCAGCGACCTGGAGATGTACCATCACAAAATCACTTTCCCGGTCAAGCCGCCGGTGATCCTGGGGCACGAGTTTTCCGGCACGGTGGTCGAGGTGGGGGCGGCTGTGCGCGACTTCCGGCCCGGCGACCGCGTGGTGAGCGAAACGGCGGCCTATATCTGCGGCAAATGCGCCGAGTGCCGCACCGGCAACTACAACGAATGCCCCAAGCGGCTGGGCTTCGGCATCCTGATCAACGGGGCCGACGCACCATTCGTGGCGGTGCGCGAGGGTGCGCTGCATCGCGTGCCCGACACGGTGGACCTGACCGAGGCGGCGCTGACCGAGCCGCTGTGCGTGGCCTATAATGCCCTGGTAGTCAAAAGCCGCATCCGCCCCGCCGATGTGGTCGTGGTGCTGGGGCCAGGGCCGATTGGCCTAATGGCGGTGCAGATCGCGCGCGTGGCGGGGGCATCGGTGATCGTCCTGGCCGGGCGCAACCGCGAGTCGCGGCGGATGCAGATCGGGCAGGCCGTCGGCGCGACGCATCTAGTGGATCTGCGCCACGATGACCTGGGCGCGTTGGTGCGCGACCTGAGCGACGGGCGGGGCGCGGATCTGGTGCTGGATGCCGCCGGTCCCAGCGCCACGGTCAAGCTGGCGCTCGACGCGGTGCGGCGCAACGGCCAGATCACCAAAATCGCCTGGGGGCCGCCGCCGTTGGACCTGAGTCTGGACCCGCTGCTGGCGAAAGCCGTCACTTTCCAGGGCGTGTTCAGCCACACCTGGGACACCTGGGAGCGTGCCTTGCGCCTGCAAGCCACCGGCCAGGTGCAATGTGCCCCGCTGATCAGCCATCGCGTCGCACTCGCTGATTGGCAAGTCGCGTTTGATGCGCTGGGCAGCGGCGCGGCGGTCAAGGCGCTGATCTGTCCCAATGGAGTAGCTGAATAAGCATAACGCTAGAGAGGGCGACGATTGATGCAAGCATTGATTTGGCAGGGACCGCATGACATGGTGGTGGCCGACCTGGAGCGCCCGGTGCCCGGCCCCGGCGAGGTGCTGATCGCGGTGCGCGCGGCAGGCATCTGCGGTAGCGACATCCATGGCTATACCGGCGCGTCGGGCCGCCGTGCGCCCGGCATGGTCATGGGTCACGAGTTTGCCGGCGAGGTGGTCGCGCACGGGCCGGGGGTGGACGGACCGGCGCTGGGCACGCGGGTGGCGGTGAACCCGCTGCTCTACTGCGGCGAGTGTCTGGATTGCCAAGCCGGGCAGGAGCAACTCTGCCGGCGGCGCACCAGCATCGGGGTCAACCTGGGGCAACGCGGCGGCTTCGCCGAATGGGTGGCCGTGCCCGCCCGCAACGCTATTCCGCTGGCCGATGGGGTCCGCTTTGCCGCCGGCACGCTGGCCGAGCCGTTGGCGGTCGGCTTGCGCGCCACGACGGTGGCCG
>JALYUO010000413.1 GCA_030853735.1 Chloroflexota bacterium | reverse complement strand
GTGCGATCCACGAAGGTGCGGCCACCCGTCGTGGTCGGCGGTGGGGCGGCTTTGCCGTTGTCGCGCCGCCCAATGCCGCCGAAGCGTCCTTTGCTGACCACACTGGCGGCGGCGGCGAGAGGCGAGGTGCCGTCGTCTACCGGGGTGGGCGCGCTCAGGTCAGGCAGGCCCGCCGCGATGCGCTCGGCGGAGCGGGCGGCAGCTTGCGCGGCGATCTCCTGCCGGTAGCCGGCTTCTTGCGCCTCCAGGTCGGCTTCGTCGAAGTTCAAGCTATCCAGATCGTCCAGATCGTCCAGGCCGGAGCCGGACCCCGCGCTCGGCGGCGTGGTGGGTACAGGGACGGCTGCCGGCGCGCCGAGGCCGGTGGGGGCAAAGGCCACGGCGGGCAGGGTCACGTCAGGCGGCGGCACGGCGCTACGCGGCGCACTGTCTTCGGCGGGCAGGGCCAGATGTAGGCTGTCGGCGGACTCCTCGCTGCCGAACAGCCAGTCATTTTCGGTCATGGCGGGGCCGGACGACCTAACCCCCCCCGCCCCCTTCCCTACGAAGGAAGGGGGAGCCATGGTTGTGTCAGACTCCCTTGTAGGAGAGGGGTTGGGGGAGAGGTCGGCTCCGTAGTCGGGCCAGGCGGCGGTGGGCGGGACGGCGGCGCGGCCCCATTGCGGCAAGGCTTCGTCGGCGGGGGCATCGGGCACGGCAACGGCTTTGGCGGGGCCGCCCTTGCTGTTTTCGACCTCGAAGCCGAGGATGCGCGCCAAGCCCTGAATGGTCGGTTCGGGCGTGACCACGGTGATCTGCAAGTTGCGGCGCTTTTGCAGCGCGCGCAGTTCGTTGTAGTCTTCCAGCGTCCGCAGGGTGACGGCGCTGCGTGGCACGTTGAGCCGCACCACGGTGCCGTCAGGCACCGCGTCGAGCCGTCCGATCAGATCAGCGGTCGCTTCTCTTATACCAACGTCTATCGTATACTCGCCCGCTTGCATCGCCTGTCTCCCTATCGCCCTAGTGCTGCGTCACGCAACTTGATGGGCTACCCCAACCAGTACGGCGCACAGCCGTGCGCGACTACACCCACCGGGTTGTTGGAACTGGCTCTAGTGCTGCGTCACGCAACTTGATGGGCTAACCCCAACCAGTACGGCGCACAGCCGTGCGCGACTACACCCACCGGGTTGTTGGAAGCGCCCCTAGTGTCCGTCGAGTTGCCGGGCCAGGGCATCTGGGACGGTCGCCAGGGCGGCATCTAGCTTGGTCGCGTCACGGCCGCCGGCCTGGGCCAGTTCGGGTCGTCCACCAGCCCCGCCGCCGATCAGGGGGGCGATCTCTTTGAGCAAGCGGCCCGCGTGCGCGCCTTGTCCGACAGCAGCGGCGGTTGCCATGGCGACTAACGACGGTTTGCCGTCAATCACGCTGCCCAGCACCACGACATCGCTGCCCAGTTTGTCGCGCAAGTGGTCGGCGGCCTGGCGCAGGCTGTCGGCGCTGGCGGCTTCGCTGCGGCCCACCAGCACGCGCAGGCCGGCGATCTCGCGCACATCTTCGGCGTGACTGCCTGCGGTGCCGGTGGCGATTTGGCGTTCCAGCAGGGTGATGCGCTTCTGGGCGGCGCGCAGGTCGGTTTGCAGCGTGGTGAGTTGCGGGATCAGGCGGTCGGGCTGGGCCTGGACCGTGGCGGCGGCTTGGGCCAGCAGGGCATTGCGGCCTTGCACCCAGGCCACCGCGCCGCGCCCGGTGACGCATTCGATGCGGCGCACGTTGCTGCCGATGGAGCCTTCGCTGATAATATAGCACGCGCCGATCTGGCCGGTGCGCTGCACATGGGTGCCGCCGCAGAGTTCGCGGCTTTCGTAGCCGGGGATCTGCACCAGACGCACTTCACTGCCGTATTTTTCGCCGAAAAGGGCCATCGCGCCGGTGGCAATGGCTTCGGCGTAGGGCATGACGGTCCAATCCACTGGGTAGTCAGCGATGATGCCCTCGTTGACGATGCGCTCAATCTTGTCCAGCGTGTCGCGCGTGATGGGCGCGTTGTGCGAGAAGTCGAAGCGCAGGCGGTCGGGCGCGACCAGTGAGCCGGCCTGTTGCACATGGCTGCCCAGCACATCGCGCAGAGCTTTGTGCAGCAGGTGGGTGGCGGTGTGGTTCCGCATGATGTCCCAGCGCAGGCCGCCTTGCACGGTGGCCTGCACCAGTTGACCGGGCAGCAGCGCGCCCTCGATCAGCGTGGCATGGTGGGCGAACACCCCGGCGATGGGCTTGCGCGTGTCGCGCACGGTGGCGCGGCCGCCTTCCCATTCCAGCACGCCGCTATCGCCGACTTGACCGCCGCCCTCGGCATAAAACGGCGTGCGATCCAAGATGATTTCGACTTCCTGACCGGCTTCGGCGCGCTCGACCGACTTGCCGGCCTGCACGAGGCCCAGCACGCGGCCTTCGGCGCTGAGGGTGGCGTAGTCGTAGCCCAGGAAGGCGGTGGGTTGCGGGCTGACCTGCTGGTAGATTTCGCGCCCGTCTTTGCTGCCGCCCTTGAAGCCCGATCCCAGCTTGCTCTGTTCCTGCTGGCGGCGGAAAGCGGCATCGTAGCCGGTCCAATCGCCAGTCAGGGCACGCTCGTGGACCAGTTCTTCGATCAGGTCGCGCGGTAGGCCGAAGGTGTCGTAGAGGCGGAATAGATCCTCGCCGGGCACGGTTGCGCCTGCCGGCACGTCGGCGGTCAGCGTCTCGAAGCGGCTGATGCCCGCGCCCAGCGTGCGGTTGAAGCCGTCTTCTTCGGTGCGGATGGTCTGCAAGATAAACTCGCGGCGGGCCAGGATTTCGGGCGCGTAGCGGCCCATCTCGTCCAGGACGACCTCGGCCATTTCGCCCAGGAAGGGGCGGCGGATGCCCAGCAAGCGACCGTGCCAGAGGGCGCGGCGCAGGATGCGGCGCAGCACATAGCCGCGCTCGGTGGGGCCGGGCTGTACGCCGTCGCCGATCAGAAAGGTGACGGCGCGGCTGTGGTCGGCGATGACGCGATAGGAGACGATGGCGGCTTCCTGTTCGGCTGCGGTTTGGCCGCTGATGGCGCGGATTTTGTCCATGAGCGGCGTGAAGATGTCGGTCTCGTAGTTGCTGGCTTTGCCTTGCAGGATCGCAGTGACGCGCTCAATGCCCGCGCCGGTGTCTACCGAGGGGCGGGGCAGGGGCACCATTACGCCGCCGGGTAGCTGATCGAACTGCATGAAGACTAGGTTCCAGAGTTCGATAAAGCTCTCTTCGTCCTCGCCGGGGTTGTGGCCGGGCTGGCCGGTGCGTTCGGGATGGTAATCCCAGAAGATTTCGGAGTCGGGGCCGCAGGGACCGGTGTCGCCCATGGCCCAGAAGTTGTCTTTCGCGCCCAGGCGGGTGATGCGCGCGGCGGGCACGCCGGCGACGGTCTGCCATAGCTCGAAGGCTTCGTCGTCGTCCTGGTAGACTGTGGGCCAGAGGCGGTCGGGCGGCAATTCCCAGACTTCGGTGAACAGCTTCCAGGCGAGGCGGATCGCGTCGCGCTTGAAGTAGTCGCCGAAGCTGAAGTTGCCCATCATCTCAAAGAAGGTATGATGGCGGGCCGAGGGCCCGACGTTTTCGAGATCGTTGTGCTTACCGCCGGCGCGCACGCAGCGTTGGATGGTGACGGCGCGGCTGTAGGCGCGTTGCTCGGCCCCGGTGAACACATCCTTGAACTGGTTCATGCCGGCGTTGTTGAACAGCAAGGACTGGTCTTCGCCGGGCGGCACCAGGGATGCGGACGGCACATGGGTGTGGCCTTCCTGCTCGAAAAACTGGATAAAGCGGTCGCGGATCTCGCGGCTAGTCAACATCGCCAGACCATCCTTCTAGTGGGCCATCCTTTGCCTTCAGAACACCCTGATTTTATGTCAAATGCTTGCGCCTGTCAATAGGCGACCCGCCGGCCCGCTTATCGCGGGGGCACAGCGCGGCGGGGTAGAACTCCCCACCATGAGTATACGGAATGGGGCAGGGTGTGTCAAGGTGGGGTTGCGGCAGGGCCATTGCCGCTAATTTGGCGCAGGAGCCGGGGTCCGGGCGACTGGAACTCGCCGCTACCGCTACGAAGCCCGCCTACGCGGGCTGCGGGTAGACCAAGAATTGCTCATGCCCCACCTCGAACTGCCCCCGCGACCGCTACGAAGCCCGCCTACGCGGGCTGCGGGGGCAAACTGTAGATCCTCAAGGT
>JALYUO010000402.1 GCA_030853735.1 Chloroflexota bacterium | reverse complement strand
CGACCTGCGCGGTAAGGACAGCCTATCGCGGCCAGGAGGCCGCTCCCACCATCCCAATCATTCCGCTCCCTAAGCCCGCAGACGCGAGAACGCATAAGCCCTGCTTTTAGCCGCCAGCCTGACTAGTTACCGTGGATCAATCATTCGGCGCACACGCCCTTACTCACCCGCAGATTCGGTGGGGCGAACAAGGTGCAGGTGGGCCGGTTCGCTGGACGACGGAAGCGGTGGGGGCGGCGCGGCCTTTTCTTGCACATAGGTCCGCAGGTAGCGCAGCAGCACAGGGTCGAGTTGCGCGTCGGGGCGCAAGCGATCTTCCAGGTTCTCGCGCTCGGCAAACGCCGTCAGGGCGGCGGCGGTGCGCGCATCGAATGCCGGGTCGGTGGGCACCGCCGGCAGGTAATGAACGGCGTGCAGCAACGCTCGCAATTCAGCCAAGCGGTCGCCGGTCAGTGACAGCACGGCGGCGGGGTCGGGCGGCTGGAAGTAAAGCTGGTGCAAATCGAGGATGCGCCGCAGTTCGGCGATAGGCGTGGCGTGATCGTCCACACGCAAGTCAATATAGCGGTCGTTGAAGGCGGAGTAGCCGCCCGCCGCCCGCACTACCAGCAGCGCCGCCGATTGCATTCCCCGGCTGTCGCCGCCCGCCGCTTGGCCCGCCGCCAGCGCCGCCACCAAGTGGTCGGCCAATTCGCCCTGCCCGCTCGTCTGCTCGGCCAGGAACGTCTCCGCCAGCGCGTCCACGGTCGCGGCGCTCACCAAAATGTTGCCCTGTGCGGCAAAATGCGGCCCGCTGCGCCCCCCCGCCCAGGCGAAGCACTCGGTTCCCGTGTAGGTCGCCGCCCGCCCTTGTGCGTCCACGATGCCCGCCTGCCGCTTGGCGCGCCCCGCGTCGCCGGCGGTCAGTTGATCCAAGACCGTCTGCGGATCGTGGCCGGCGGCCAGCGCCGCCAGTCCCGCCGGGCCGTAGGTCGTGTTGGCCGATGCCTGCGTGGCAAGCGCACCCACGCCCGCCCGCGCCCACGGCACCACCGCGCCCACGCCCAGGAACTTCGACTGCACCACCACGCCCAAATCGCCATTGCGCGGGTCATGCGCCACCAGCGAGAAAGTCGCCACCAGCGGCGTGTGTGGGGCGACGGGGCGGGGTGTTCGGTTCAGCATGACGGTTCTCCTTTGCCTATTGCGTATGGCGGAAGGAGCCGTAATCACGTTTCACGTTTCACGTTTCACGCATCACGGCCCCAACTCAACACTCAACACTCAACACTCAACACGCAACACGCAACACGCAACACGCAACACTCCGCCTCACCGGCCCCAGGCGGGCGCGGCGGCATCCAGCAGCACGGCGGCCTGGCCGGAGCCGTCGGCGCGGATGCGGGCGATGCCGTTGGGCTGCCAGGCCGGGAAAGTGGCTCCCTGCACCAGGCTGCCGGTCTCGTAGACGATCCATTGGCCGTCGGGTGCCCAGGCGGCGTGGTCGGCGGTGGGCAGGAAGAGGAACTCGCTGCCGTCGCGCGCGCGCACCCCCACCGCCGGGCTTTTATCGTCGCTCTGCGCGCGGTAGAGGATCAATGACCCCGTGGCGTTGAAACGCGGCAAGGGGCCTTCGGCGGCCTCATCATTCAGGCGGGTGCCGTCGCGCGTCCGTTCGTTGCGGTAGGGCTGGCGGTCATCGCTCACCGTATCGTGCAAGACCAGCGCCCCGGTCAGCGTTTCGGCCAACAGCAGCGTGCGGAAATCGGGCGACCAGTCGGGTTCGCCGCCAAACACCGTCAGCGCGTTGGCGGTCGAGTCCAACGGCAGCACCTGAATCGGCCCTTCGGGACCGCTCACCGCCACGCGGCGCATATCGCCGGCCCAGGTGATCGTCCGTTGGAAGCTGGGGCCAAGTGATCCATCATGGCCGCTGATGCGTGTTAGGACCACTGGCGGTCCGCCGGCCACCGGCACCGCCCAGGCGATCTCCGCACCCATGACTCCGCTATCCAGCGTAAAATAGCCGATCTGGCGACCGTCGGGCGACCAAGTGGGCTGCTGGCGGGTCGCCATCGTGCCTTCGGCCAGGGTCGTCTCGGCTCCGCCGGCGCTGTCCAGCAGCACCAACTTGCGGTCGCTAAGGAAAGCGACGTGTGCGCCGTCCGGCGCGGGCGCAGGC
>JALYUO010000400.1 GCA_030853735.1 Chloroflexota bacterium | reverse complement strand
TAGGGCATCATCAAGTCCAGCACAATCAAATCGGGCGCGCCACTGCGGTACAAGCCGGCCACCTGCCGCGCATCGGTGGTGCTTTGGACGTGCTGCGCCCCCGCCTGCTCCAAAATCATTTCCAGGTAGCGGACATTGGCCGGCTGATCGTCTATGATCAGGATCTTCGCATCCTGTACAAATGCGTTTTGCACGAAACCCATCCTTCATAACCGTTTTGTTGCTTGGCTGAACAAAATCGCGAGAAAAATTACATTGTGCTAGCACAATAGAAGAATACCCGATCCCTGGCTAAAAAGCAAGCGATCCTTGCCGGACAGCCGTTCCTAATGACAGGCGGGGTGCGAGTAGGGCCGCCATTCATTGCGGGGGCCAGGCACAGGGGATCATGCTGCGTGGCCCCGACCGCTGCTGGTGCGAACCCTGATCGTGACCTATGCGGCAAGGGTTGACCGGGCGTAGTTGGCTTGCCGGCCCCGCAATGAATGGCGGCCCTACTCGCAGCACGCCGCCGGGCAAGGCACTGGGTTGCCACCCCACAATGAACGGCCGGCCGCTTCCTGCGTGGCGGGATCAGCCGCCGACCGCCGTGGGGACTGGCCCCGGCACGGGACGGGGGCCGTGCAGCACCAGGGCGAGCGTCTCTTCGATTTGGTGCGCCCAGATCGGCTTGGGCAAGATTAAGATGGGGCATTCGGCGGTGCCGTGGAGCGAGTCCAGATCCGCCGGAAAGCCGGTCACGGCGGCGAGCGGCAGGGTGGGCCAGCGCCGGCGCACCGTGCGGATAAAAGCGACCCCCTCCTCCTTCGTCGGCACGCGCACATCACTAAACACGAGGGCAATGGCCGGATCGCTCTCTAGCGCGGCCAGCCCCGCCGTCGGGGTCGCCGCGTCTATGGCCCGATAGCCCGCCTGGGTAATATGGAAGCGGAGCAGGGCGCGCATTTCCGCGTTGTCTTCCACGATCAAGACGGCGGCGAGGCTCGGCGCACAGACAAAGGTGCCGCTGCCCTGGCGACGCGCCACCAGTTGCTCGCTTTCCAGGCGCGCCAATACCTGGCGCATGGTCAAGGGAGCCACGCCAAACTGCACGGCGAGTTCCGTATGCGCGGGTAACTTCGTGCCCGGCACAAATTCGCCGCGCAGAATCTGTTCGCGCAAAACCTGATAGACATGGATCGCGCGTGGTCCCAAATTATAGATCATAGCACTCCTAACGCAAGAGCCGGCCCTAGCACCCGCTCGGCGCGCGGTGCGAGGGGTAAGATGACGGAAAAGGCGCTCCCTTGCCCGACGACACTTTCGACTTCCAGCCGCCCGGCCATCGCTTCCACCAGCCGCTTGGTGAGCGTCAGGGCCAAGCCGGTGCCCGCAACAGCGGTTTGCTCGGCTCCCAGCCGGTCAAACGGCACGAACAGTCGCCCTAAGTGATCGGGCGCAATCCCCCGTCCCGTATCGTGGACGGTGCAGCAGAGGCTCTGCGGATCGCATTGCCGGCAGGCTACGGTCACGCGACCGCCGGCTTGATTATAGGTGATCGCGTTCGAGAGCAGATTCAGCAGCACTTGCTGGAGCCGCCGGCGGTCTGCGTGGATTAGTGGCAGGTCGGCGGGGGGGTGCTCGGCCTGTAGCTCCACCGCGCGCTGGCTCGCTAACGGCTGCATCAACTCCAGACTAGCCTGCACGAGGGGCCATAGCGGCAACGGCTCAAGCAGGAGCGGCAACTCGCCGCTTTCGCTGCTCGTGATGTCGAGGACCGTATCTACCAGCGTCAGCAAGTGCCGCCCGCCTTGCAGGATGTAGCCGACACTCTCCCGTGGGCGCGGCGCGAGATCGTGGAGTTCGAGGATCTGGGCAAAGCCCAAGATGGCGTTGAGTGGGGTGCGTAATTCGTGGCTGACGAGCGAGAGAAACGCGCTCTTGGCGCGGTTAGCGACTTCGGCGGCTTCCTTGGCGGTCGCCAGTTCTTCCGCGACGCGCTGCCGTTCCAGCAAATCGGCCTGTAGCCGGCCATACAGCCGCGCATTCTCGATTGCGCCGGCCGCTTGGTTAGCGAAAATCTCTAAAATGCGGAGGGTGCCGGCAGTGGGTCGCCGCCCGTCCAGGGGATGATCCAACGATAACACCCCGGCGATCTGGCCGCCACGCAACTCCACCGGCACCAGCAAGGCATCGCCCACCTGCCAATTAGCCGCCGCAGCCGTTGCGCCGGCCGGCGGGGTATCGAGGTACACCGGCCCGGCAAAGTCGCGCTCCCAATCCACGCTGCCCTGCGGAATCAGATAGCAACGGCCCTGGCGGAAGGGTTCGCGCAGCAGGCCGGCGAAGGCCGTCCACGGATAGACCGCCCCAGCCAAGGTCTGCTGGGCGGCCGCCGCGAGGCCCACATAGGCGCACACGCGCACCTGCGATCCCTCGCCCTCGCGCAAGTTGAACACGACCCGCTGAAAGCCGAGCGACGTGCTAACGGCGGCGACCATTTCCTGTAGCATAGATTCCAGGCTGCGATTGAGCCGCCAGGCATTGCCGATCAGCAGGATGTCGGCCAATTGGCGGTTGCGCTGTTCTACGCCGGCCAGCGCCGCCCGCATAGCCGCCGCGATACGCCGCCGCTCCTCGATTTCCTGGTGCGCGCCGCTATCGTGTTCGCTATAGGTCAGGACCAACGCGGCTAACTGCGCGAAGCGGGTTAAGCGGTCTACATCAAGCGGGCTGAAGGTGCGCGTGGCATCCAGATGCGCCAAGCCAATGACCCCCCGCAGCGCGGGGCCGACCATGAGGGGGATGCCGACCATCGCATGGAGCGGCGTGACCCCCGGCACCGCGGCGGCCCAGGTCGCATAATCGTCCACACGGAGCGGCCGCCCAGCGGCCCAGACCTGCCCGCCC
>JALYUO010000376.1 GCA_030853735.1 Chloroflexota bacterium | reverse complement strand
GCGCGCCGTAGCCCAGCACCACATCGAGCAGCAGCACGGCCACGGTGGGATCGGCGGCTTCGACGGCCAAGCGGGCCAGGCGGGCCGACAGATCGATCATCGGGTGGGGGCGGCCCACGGTGAAGCTGTCGGCCCCCAGGTCCAGGCAGGTGTGATCGCGGCTGTGGGCCGGATTGGGCAGGCTCCAGGCCGGGGTGAGCGGCGTGTTGGAGTAGACCGCGCCGACCGCTTCGCGCAGGATCAGCATGGCCTCGTAGCAGAAGGTGCCGCCGGAAAACAGGCCACGCACCCAGCGTTGCTGGGGTTGCAGCGAGGCGCGGGCCGTTTGCACGGCAGCTGCGTCGGGCGGCACGGGGGCGGGCGGGGAGCCACCGGCCAGCGCCACGGCTTGGCGGGCGGCCTCCTCTAACGTGGCGACGGCGATCAGTTTCGCGTTGCCCCGGTTGAGGTGCAGATCCGCCGGGTCCAGGCCGAGGAAGGCGAAGACGACCGGCTTGCTTGCACCGCCGGCCGCCGCGCTCACCCGTGCCGCCACGTCCGGGTGGGGCGGCTTGGAGACAACGACGACGACGGCCGTGGCCGGGTCGGCCAGCAGGGCTTGGAGGCCGATGATGGTCATGGCCCCGTTGATACGCGCCGCGAGGTCGCGGCTGCCGGTGCCGATGGCCTGTGAGATGCCGCCGCCGTAATGGTCAATCAACGTGGTCACTTCCTGCATCCCGGTGCCCGACGCGCCGACGATGCCGATGGTGCCCCGGCACACGGCGTTGGCGAAGCCGAGCGGCACGCCACCCAAGATCGCCGTGCCGCAGTCCGGTCCCATCAACAGCAAGCCCCGGCTTGTTGCCAGCGTTTTGAGCGCCGCCTCGTCATCGAGCGTGACGTTATCGCTGAAGATCATGACGTGGCAACCGGCCAGCAGGGCTTTGCGCGCTTCAGCGGTGGCGTAGAGGCCGGGAGTGGAGATCAGCACGAGGTTGGTGGCGGGCTGCGCGGCTAGGCCCGCCGCGAGGTTGTGGGGGCGATCCGGCGCGCGGGGTTGGCCGGCGCCGGCGTTGTCGGCCTGGAGCAGGCTCTCCAGATCGGCGGCGATACCGTCCAGCGCGGCTGCGTCACCCTGGACGGCGATGATCAGATCGTTCGGCCCGGCGGCGGTGCCGGCTGGGGCGAGTAGGCCGGCCTCGTGCAAGAGTTCTTTGTTGGGCGCGGTGCCCATCATCAGGGCCGCGTCGCCCACCCCGATATGGGCGCGTAGGCGCACGGCGGCTTGCATCAAGGTGACGGAGTCCTGATAGCGATTGGCTTTCACCCAGTTGTGTGTGATCATGGTGCTGCTCCTCTCGTTATGCCGGCTGATTATAGCACGCGGTTCTAGCGGTCACAAGTCTGCTTACTTGACTACAGGGCTTATGCGTTCTTGCGTCGGCGAATGACCGGAGGTGGGATGGGACGGACTGTGGGAGCGGCCTCCTGGCCGCGATAGCCTACCCTTAACCGCGCAGGTGGGGAGGTGGCGAGATAGATCGCGGTGCGGCAAGCCCATCGCGGCCAGGAGGCCGCTCCCACAGTCCGACTCCACCCGGCTCCTCCTTGCGCCAACCGCGACCTGCGCCAGAACGCATAAGCCCTGTACTTGACTAGGGAACGGACGACAACACGGAGCCACGGAGCCACGGAGATTTTAGTTGGCCGTGCCGGCCCCGCGCACGCCGTGCGCTACTGCGGCACTTGCTTACCTGGGGCAGGTTGGTTGCGGCGGCCCCGCGTATGCCGTGCGCTACTACTGCGCTTGCTTACCTGGGCAGGTTGGCCGTTGACAGACTACGAGTGCCGGCTCCTTATTTTTACCCCTCTATATATAATGACATCGGGGAGGGGGGTTAGAGGACATGGAAAATTTTAGGGCTTATATTAGGCATAATTTTCTGCCCGCTCCGTAGCGATCAGGCGAAAAAGGGCGCTAATTTCAATGATTATTGAAGGGATTATGTTTTTGCGGGGCATTTTGGGAGGTTTGGCGCAGAACTGGCAGATGGTATGAGTCGGTAGACGGAGTGAGTATCCGTCGTGAGAGGTAGGGATTGTCGGTCGGTAGGTGGAGGGGGTGGTAGGACTTTGGGCGGATTTTGCTGGGCCGGGCGACTACACCCGCCCCCTCGGTGGAAGGGAGCGGGAGAGTCGCCGGGCGTTGAGCGGAGGTGCGGCTATTAGGGGGTGCAGTTTGCCGCGCTAGCGGTGACAGCCAGATAGCTGATCTTGGCGATTTGGCTGCGGAAGGCGTTGGCGGTGGGGCGGAAGGTGCCGTCGTTGTAGCCGGAAATGATGCCGTGGCAGACCGCCGTTTCGATGAACGGGTAGAAGACGTTGGCGGCGGGCACATCGTTGAACGTGGGGCCGGTGGGGGTGTGTAGATCCCAGCCTGCGCCGATCACCACGATTTTGGTCAACTGACCGCGTGTGACGGGGTTGGAGGGGCGGAAGTAGGGGCGGCGGGCGCTGTCGCACGGCTCGTTCGCGCCGGTTTGCGGGTTGACCCCACCGCAGGTATAGCCGCTGACGATCTGATGGGCTGCCGCTGTCTCGATGAGTTGATAGAAGACACTGTTGCTATCTACATCGGCGAAAGTGCCGCCGGCGGGCGGTGTGACCAGCGCGATATTGAAGGCCAGCGTGACGATCTTGGTCATCTGGGCGCGGGTGGTGTTGTTGAACGGCTTGAACGTGCCGTCGCTGTAGCCGCTGATTACGCCGCGGCAGGCCAGATAATAGACACTCTGGTAATAATACGCGCTGCTGTCGGCGACATCGGTGAAGCGGATCGCGCAGGGTGTGGCGGTGGCCGGGGGGCTGCTGGTCGGGGTGGCCGGGGGGGTGAGCGTGCCCGTGGTGGGCAGACGGGTTGTGGTGGCTGAGGCGATTATGCCTAGCGTGGCCGTGGCGCTGGGTATGACTGTGGTGCCGGCGGTAGTTGTAGCAGTAGGCGAGGCCACTAGCGTGGGCACGGTGGTACTGCCAACAGTGGCGGTAGCCATGCTAGGGGTGAGCGTGTTCGTGGGGGGCACCAGCGTAGGCGTGTGCGTCGCCGTCGCCGAACCGGTGGCAGGGGTGATAGTTGCGGTGAGCGTAGAGAGGAGGGTCGGCGTAGCAGTCGCGGTGAGCGTAGAGAGGAGGGTCGGCGTAGCAGTCGCGGTGAGCGTGGAGACGAGGGTCGGCGTGGCAGTCGTAGTCGCGGAAGCTAGGATCGTGGGGGTGGCGGAAGCTAGGATCGTGGCCGTGGGCGTGCTGCTCGCGGTCGCTGTGACTGTGGGGGTGCTGCCGCCGAGCCAGACATCGGTAATCGGGGTGGCTCCGGCGCTTTGCCCCAGCGCGGGCAGCCCATACATATCTTCAAGGGTACGCAAGACGTTGAAATGATTGATCAATTCGCCGTATTGCCCCGTCAGGACCATAGGCCCGTAAAAGATCGTGGCGACTTGATTGCTAGAGCTGAAATCATCCTCGTCCCAGGTGACGATGAGCAGGCTGTTATGCGCCTGTGCCCACTGGGCATAACCCTGAATATGCGCTTGGAGCCAGCTATCGCCCTGAGCAATGGTCCCATCGTGCATATCGTTGTTCAGGTTGGGGATCACGAACGACAGGGTGGGCAACTGGCTGTAATCGGTGGGGTAGGTGGTGAGCGGCTGGTTGGTGGTGGTCGGCAGGTTGCTGAAGTTGATCCAGGGGCTGTGTTTGCGGGCATAGGCACCCGCTGTGCAGACCGGTGATCCGGCGGCGGGCAGGTCTTCCGAGTAGCCGGTGAAGCCGAAGCCGGCGCTGATCAGCTCGCTGCCCAGGCTGCCTGTCGTGAAGGTGTAGGGGCACGCATCGCCGGATACACCCTGGTTCAAGCCGGAAAAGAGGTCCAGATAATTAGGCTGGCTGGGATGTTCGACCCCGTGCGAGTTGGTGAAGACGGCTCCCGCTGTAGCCAGGGTGTTGATATAGGGTGCTTGGGGCGATCCGATGATCTCTGAGTAGGCGTGATTTTCCTCCATCACGATCACCACATGGTCGGGGCGGGGGATGGCGGTAGCCGGAGTTGCGGCGGCGGTCGCGCTTACGCCGGCAGTTCCTCCGCCACCGCGCCCTAGACTCAACAGCAACGCTCCCACGATGCTGCCTAGCCACCACGGTCGCCCGCTGTTCTGTCCTACCCTTGTCTGCATTATTCGTCTCCTTTGGCTTATCGCTTCTGGTGCCGTCTGTACATAGGAACGTGGCCTTATTATACTCGTTAGCGGGTAAGACTGCCGCCAGGGCTTAGGCGTTCTCACGTCGGCGGGCTTAGGGCGCGGAATGAGTCGGAC
>JALYUO010000372.1 GCA_030853735.1 Chloroflexota bacterium | reverse complement strand
GGTCGGACGTGGGGCACGATTCTCGGATCGGTCCTTTTTCGCCGCGCTCAGAATCCGCCCCTACTACGCCTTACGTCCAACCCCTGACCCCCAACCCCCGGCCCCAGCCCTTAAGCGGGGGTAATGCGATCCAAGACGGCAACGGTTTCGATGTGGTAGGTTTGCGGGAACAGGTCTACGGGCTGGGCGCGGGTGAGGCGGTAGGCGGGGGCTAGGGCTTTCACGTCGCGGGCAAAGGTGCTGGGGTCGCATGATACATAGATCAGGCGCGGCACCCGTGCGGCCAGCAGGTAGCGGATCAGGCCGGGCGCGCAGCCGGTGCGCGGCGGGTCGAGCAACACCACGTCGGGCACGAGTTTCAGCCCCGGCAGTACGTCTTCAACGCGCCCGCGTTCCAGTTGCAGGCGATCTACGCCCACACCGCGCAAGGCTGCCGTCCAGCGCGCGCTTTCGACGGCGGGCCAGTCGCTTTCGATGGCGATCACTCGCGCCGCATGGCCGCTTGCCAGCAAGGCCAGGGCAAACGCGCCCACGCCGCTATAGGCATCCACCAGCAAGCCCACCGGCTGGGGCAGCGCGGCCTGGACCAGGGCCAGGATCGCCTCGGCCCCGGCGTTGTTGACCTGGAAAAAGGCTTGCGGAGCCACCCAATAGCGCCCGCCGCCCAACTGCTGGCGCACCACACCCGGCGGCGCTTCGGGCAGATCCTCTGTCGCCGCCGTCACCGCTGCCCGCCGGCTGCCACTTACGCGCGCCGGCGCAGGCACCTCAGCGGCATCTTCGGACACCGCTGCTGCCGCCGCCGCCGTCGCGCCAATCTCCTCCAACGACCCGTCGGCGCGCAGTTCGACCAAGCTAACATGACCGGGCAACGCATCCACCCAGCGGCGCAACGCTTTGCGCGGCACCAGTACCGTCGGGCGCGGGCCAGTGGTCTCCCCGTCGCGGCGACTGCGCGGAGCGGGCACCGTGTCGCCGGTCAGCGTATGCACGACCACCGTCATCTCACGCCCGGCCCACGGCGCAGCGGCGGGCACCGTGCCAGAAGGCGGCGCGCCGGTGCGGATCGTCACCTGCCAGATCGGTAGTCCAATGGGTTTGCGCTCGCGCAGGCTGACCGGCATCTGGCCGCGGCGCACCGCTTCCAGGTCCAGTTCGCTCACATCGGGCGGCAAGTCGCCGCGCGCCTGAGCATATTGCGCGAACAGCGCCTGCACCTCCGGCAGCAGCGCGTTGATGCCGGGATCGCTGATCGGACAGACCTCTATCGGCACAACACTGTGGCTACCCCGGCGGAAATAGCCCAGCTTGCGGCTCACCGGGTCCACCTGGAAGTGCGCCACGTTGCGGTACTCCCACGGCCCTGTGCCCAGCGCATCCTCAACCAGCGCCGCTACGTCATGCGCCGCCAGCCCCGCCGTGCGCTGCAATTGGTCGCGCAAAATACCAGTCTTGAAGGCCAACTGTCCGGGATATGTAATCTGCTGCCATTGGCACCCACCACAAGGGCCAAAATAGGGGCACGGCGGCGCGGTCCGCAGCGGCGACGGCGCAAGCACTTCGGTCACGGTGGCCCAGGTCAGGTCACGCTTCACGCGGTCCACCTGCGCCGTCACCTGCTCGCCGGCAATGCCGCCCCAGGCAAACACCACGCCGCGCGCGGCCCGCCCTACCGCCTCACCGCCATAAGCCATGTCAGTCAGGCGCAACTCTACGGTTTCGACCGGCGGATCGGGGCTTACGGCGGGCGGCGGAGCAACGTTAAACACGCGCGGGCGTGGCGTGGCCCGTTTGGGGGCGGATCGTGCGCCGGGGAGCCGGGGTCGCTGCGGGGGCTTGCTCATAGCTGGAACGACTCGGCCAACGGCAACACAAAGACTGCGCCGCGGCCCGCCGGCCCCCCGCCCCCCGGCCCGCCGGCCACTCGATTGATCGTGCCCTGCAACAGGCCAATCAGCGGCTCCACCTGGATATCTTCCGTGCCCATGATCAAGGTCGTGTTCCCTTCGCGCCGAAAGCCGCCGGTACTCGCCAACCGCGTGGCGCGATAGCCGCCCGCAGTCAGCGCGTCCAACACCTCATCGGTATGCGCTTTTTGGATGATCGCCATGACGAGTTTCATGGGCCTTCCTTTCCG
>JALYUO010000134.1 GCA_030853735.1 Chloroflexota bacterium | reverse complement strand
GGGTGCGCCACTCCTCATAAAGCAAGGCGGCTGTTCGCTATCTGCGCCCATGAATAGCTCCTGACCCTAGCCGCTGATCCTTGTTCCGAGATGGCGCATCCAGCAACTTGA
The DNA here is from genome assembly GCA_030853735.1 of Chloroflexota bacterium. GTDB lineage: Bacteria > Chloroflexota > Chloroflexia > QHBQ01 > JAICKM01 > JAICKM01. The sequence continues at coordinate 3,520 of JALYUO010000134.1, read as the reverse complement.
GCGACAGTGCCAAAGTTCACCCTTGATCGAGTATACTAAGACCGTGCATCTGCACATAACCATGCAGGGGGCTGTCAGCCGGCGGGGAGTGCGCGGATTGGCCCCATGACCGCAACACCGCCGCGTCACGTAACGGCCGGCGGCTGCGCCCTGCTGAAACGCACAAGCTAAAAACAACTTATAGCGCAGAGAGGACGTTATGCTATGCGTATTCCTACAGATCACGGGGCCACCCGGCGCTTATTGCTCCGCATCGGCGCGCCGGCGGCCGTTCTGGCCTGGGTCGCGGCAACGATCTGGGCCACCCCCAGCGTGCCCGGTAGGGCCGCCCCGGCGCTTATGCCGGCGCAGCCCGCCGCCGCCGGCCTGGGATCTGCGCTACGCCCCCAGGCGGGGGTGCATCTGGCGACCCGGCCCCAAGTCTTTGCCCCCGCCCACCCGCAAGACGTGCTCTATGATCAGTCCAGCGCGCCCGGCATCACCGGGGTCAATTCGCAGCAGTTCGAGCCGGCGTTTACCAGCTTTGACTCGGAAAGTGCCGATGACTTTCTGGTGCCCGCCGGGCAGAGCTGGCTGATCAACGCGATTGATGTCGGCGGCAGCTATGCGAATGGGCCGGGGCCGGCCACAGCGGTGACAGTGCGTTTCTATGACGACAACGGCGGGCTGCCGGGGTCACCCCTCTATAGCGCGCCCGATCTGCCTTATACGCCGGGGCCGGGCTACGGCGACCTCCACATTCCCTTGAGTCGCCCCATGCTGCTGCCGGCTGGGGTCTATTGGCTGGTGGTGCAAGCCCGCATGGATGTGGGCACGCAAGGGCAGTGGTATTGGACCGACCGCGCGATCTTACACAACAACGCGGCGGCCTGGCGCAATCCCGGCGGCGGCTATCCGAGCTACTGCGTTGCCTGGCAAATTCATGTTGATTGCAACTTCCCGTATTTCGAGCCGGATAGTCTGTTCCGCCTGAACGGGGCCGTTGTCGCGCCGCCCACCCCTAGCGCCACGGCGACCCTCCCCATCCCTAGCGCCACGGCGACCCTCCCCGCCCCTAGCGCCACGGCGACGGCATCCGCCACGCTCGGTACGCCGACCCTGACCGTGACCGGCACCCCGCCGACCGCCACGGCGACGGCCACCGACACAGCAACAGTGCCCGACACGGCGACAGCGACCGACACAGCGACGGCGACCGCCGTGCCGCCGACCGCGACGCGCACGGCGGTGCTGCCGACGATCACGCCGCTATTGGCAAGCGCGACTCCGACCGGCCCCACCGCGACAAGCACCGCCACCGTCACGCCGGGCTTACCACTGCCCCTGGCAACCGCCCCGATTGGCGGTCTGACACCGCCGGTCCCTCCCGCTTGTGGTCTCGTCTGGCGCGCCGCCGCCCCGCCCAGCCTGGTGCTCCACTATAACAATCTCAACGCTATCGCGGTGATCGGACCGACCGAACTGTGGGCCGTCGGTTCCTATGGCACTCGTGGCACGCCTACCCACACGCTGATCGAACACTGGGACAGTGGCAAGTGGAGTCCCGTCGCCAGCCCCAATCCCTGGCCCGACGGCAACGTTCTTACGGGCGTGACGGTCGTCTCGCCCACCGATGTCTGGGCCGTCGGCTACGGCTACAGCGGCACGACCACCCGCACGCTGATCGAACACTGGAACGGTAGCAGCTGGACGGCGGTGCCCAGCCCCAACGTCGGCAGCTTCGATAACAGCCTGTACAGTATCACCGCCGTGGGGGCCGGCGACCTCTGGGCCGTCGGCACCTATTTGCTGACGAGCGGCTATGAACCGTACAATACGTTAGTCCTGCACTGGACCGGCAGCAGTTGGACCCAGGTAGCCAGCCCCAGTCCGAGTTCGCACTACAGTACACTCACCGGGGTTAGCGCACTGTCGGCGACCGATGTCTGGGCGACCGGGGACACTTTCAGTGATCGCGCGGAACCGCTAATGCTGCACTGGGATGGTAACAGTTGGACCCAAATACCTGGTCCCACGGGTAATGGGTGTGGCTCTGGTGCAGCGATCAGCGCACGGGCGGCGAATGATGTCTGGGTGGTCGGCTCCGCCGGGGTGGGGTCGTTCTGCTATGATTCGGCGGCCAGCTTCCACTGGAATGGAAGCCAATGGACTACCGTGGCGGTTAATGCCCCGCCCCAGCGGAACCACCTCACCGGGGTCGTCGCCCTGGCCGCCAACAATGTTTGGGCCGCCGGCTGGTACGCAGACAGCCTGGAGCGGGTGCGTACCTTGATTACGCACTGGAACGGCAGCGGCTGGAGTCAGGTATCGAGCTATGACCAACTGCCGGCCAGTTCGCTCCTCACCAGCATCGCCGCCGTCTCCGCGACCGATATGTGGGCGGCGGGCTTTAGTGAAGCGGGCAACACGCGCTTGCTGGCCGAGCACTACCATGATCCCTGTGTGGTCCCTAGCCCCACCCCCAGCAACACACCTAGCGCGACGGTGACACCACCGGCGACGGCGACCGCGACCGGCACTGCTACCCCCACTGTAACGGCGACACTGACGATCACCGCCACCGCCACCGCAACGGCGACCGCTACCGCCACCGCCACCGCGCTGCCGATCCTAACGGTCACACCCATCGTGACCGCCACGGCCACCGTCCCGCCGACCGTCCTGCCACCGCTGACGGCGACCGCCACCCCCTGCGCGCTACGGTTTAGCGATGTGACTGATCCCGCAGCCTACTACTACGAAGGCGTGTATTACCTAGCTTGCCGGGGCGTGGTCAGCGGCTACAGCGACGGCACCTTTAAGCCCTTCAACAATACCACCCGTGCCCAGATGACCAAGATTGTGACGCTGGCCTTCAACCTCGTACTCGTCACCCCGCCCGCCGGCGGCACCTTTGCCGATGTGGACTCCGGCAACGTGTTCTATGAACTGATCGAAATAGCGGCGGCGCGCGGCATCGTCAGCGGCTATAGCTGCGGCGGGATCAATCCGGCGACCGGCACCGCCGAGCCGTGCGATGCCGCCCGGCGCGCCTACTTCCGCCCGTCCAATCCCGTCACCCGCGGTCAGCTAACCAAAATTGTGGTCTTAGGAGCCGGCTGGCCGCTCCGCAATCCCGCGACGGCGACGTTCAGTGATGTCACACCCCCAGACGTGTTCTACCCGTTTGTGGAAACGGCAGTCTGTCGCGGCGTGATCAGTGGCTACAGCGACCACAGCTTCCGCCCGACCAATGCGGCCTTTCGCAGTCAGATCGCCAAGATCGTCGCGCTGGCCGTAGCGAGTCCGCCGACCACTTGTGTGCCCTAGCCGGTCTATAGTCATTCAGATCATGATCCGGCGAAGTGGTTGGCCCCGCCCACAAAGGAGTTTGCACCCGCAGGTGCGAACGACGCGCCGCCCGCAGAGGTCGCACCCCCCAGGTGCGGCCTCCGCTTTCTTAATCTCTAGATCATGATCTGAATGACTATAGTTAGCTGTGCGGCTCCCGCCGATCACGGGGCGCAGCCAGGGGCAAAAG
>JALYUO010000320.1 GCA_030853735.1 Chloroflexota bacterium | reverse complement strand
GGGGAGATCGCGGTCGGGCAAACATCGCGGGGCGGAGCCACCCTCCTACAATCCGGGGGTTGCTGGACGACAGGCCGGTTAGCGCGCATGGTTATAAACGCAACACGCAACATCAATTGTGCTTGGGGAGAGTGCTATTTGGACAGTAGATTGATAACCGGTTTATGGGCTAACGTGCGCGGCGTTTGTTGCTCCTCTATCATACGCAATACGCAATACGCAATACGCAATACGCAATACGCAATACGCAATACGCAATACGCAATACGTATTAGGGTCCGCCCGTGAGTGAGACGCGGGCGTTTGTGCGTTGCCCGATCTGTGGGCAGGCGGCGGAACCGGCGCTGTTTGCCGAGTCGGTGGGGCTGGAAGAGATCGTGATGCGGACGCTGGTGGAGTTGCACCCCGACTGGTCGCCGAGCCAGGGCGCGTGCCCGGCGTGTGTGGGGCGGGCGCTGGCGGCGCTGGCGCAGACGGGGGTGGATCTGCACCGCATCCTGTCGCACCACGGCACGCGCAGCGACCACCCGCAGGTGGCGGTGCAGGGCGACCCGGCGCTGCCGGTGCCGTTGCGCTTGCACGCCAACCCGCTGCTGCGCGGGGCCGGCGTGACGCTGGGGATGCTGGATAGCGGCTTCTACCCGCACCCCGACCTGACCGAGCCGACAGACCGCATTCGCTGCCTGGTGGACGCGATGCAAGACCCACCACGGGAAGGGGCCGATTTTTCGGTGCCGGAGGTACGCAGCTGGCATGGGCTGATGACCAGCGTGGTGGCGGCGGGCAATGGGCGGCTGTCGGGCGGGCGCTATCGGGGCATCGCGTCGGAGGCCGAATTGGTGTTGGCGCGGGTGGGTCAGCCGAGTATGCGAATCCCCGACCGCGATATTGAGCGCGGCCTGCGCTGGATGCTGGCGAACCACCGGCGCTTCGGCATCCGCGTGCTGAACATTTCGCTAGGTGGCGACAATGAGGCGGCGACTCCCGACAATCCGCTAGATCGGCTGGCCGAGGCGTTGATGGCCGAAGGGGTGCTGGTGGTGGTGGCGGCGGGTAATTCGGGGCAGCGCTATATTGTGCCGCCGGCCAGCGCGCCTTCGGTGCTGACGGTGGGCGGGGCGACCGACAGCAATCTGCTGCACGCCCAGCTTGACCATTTCACCGGCTGGCAGTCGTCGTTTGGCCCGACCCAGGCCGGGCACGCCAAGCCGGAGGTGGTCGCGCCCAGTATGCTGTTGGCCGCGCCGTTGTTGCCGGGCACGCGCCAGATCCGCGAGGCGGCGCGGCTGGCGCACCTGATCCGGCTGGACGATGCGGCGCTGGCGGCGGCGCACGATGATGCGCGGCGGGCGTTGTATCTGCGCGGCGGGGCGTTGGACCGGCTGGACGGGCCGCAGATCCGCATCCTGTTGAGCCAGCGCATGGCGCGCCAGAATTGGCTGTCGGGGTCTTACCAGTTTGTGGACGGCACCTCGGTGGCCGCACCGGTGGTGAGTTCGATTGCCGTGCAGGTGGTGGAAGCGAACCCGACGCTGACCCCGGCGGCGATCAAGGCGATCCTGCTGGCGACGGCGGTGCCGATGCAGGCGGTAGAGTCGGCCAAGCAGGGTTATGGGGTGGTGAACCCGGCGGCGGCGGTGGCGGCGGCCTTGCGGGCGGCGGGCGGCCCGCTCGCCAACTATCCGTCGTCGCCGCAGCGCACGGCGCAGGGCGTTCTGTTCACCTACTACAATCCACGGGTGCGTGCGGTGCGGCTGGTGGGCGATTTCAATGGCTGGTTTGGCGCGGGCTACGGCTTCACGGGCCTGGGGCCGGGCATTTTCCAATTCCTGCTGCCGCCGCTGCCGTCCGGGATTTATCGCTATAAGTTCCTGTTGGATGACCAGACGGCGGTGGACGACCCGGAGACGCTGGATAAAACGCCGGACGGCTATGGCGAGTTCAGCAGCCGGCTGTGGGTGCCCTGATTGCGGATTGCGGAATGCGGAATGCGGAATGACGACGGAGACGACACAAAGAAGACTCTTAGCGGCCGGGGTGGACGGTGAGGGTGATCCTCACGACTGTCTGTGGCGCAACTGTAACCTGAGTTCCAACCTCGAATGTATATGATCCCCAAACTGCCGCTAATTTCGTCGGAGACTGCTCCCTATCTACAATCCGCCAGCCATCATCCTGGAGGGTAGTGCGGTAATAATCGAGGATAGTAGCGGGTGGTGCGGAAGCCTGGAAGGCCACGATCAGTGGCCGGATAAGAGACCGGCCGGGATGATGTAGCGCTCCTCCGGTGGTATCTACCGCCTGTGCGCCGGGATATATGGGTATATCGAAGTAACTGTCCGGTGGTTGACCAAACCGCATCCAGACCCCGACACCCGATAGCACGCCGAGTACCAGTAGCCCGCTTCCGACTCTGTAGAGGATTCGCTTTGCTAAATATGGTCTCATCCCCTGCATGATCTGACATACTCCGATCCTGGCCGATAGGTTCATGGCGCTACCCACGCTTTACCGCAAAGTGCCGCCAATGTTGACACTTGCGACCCGCGCCCGCCGTGCGCTGCTACATCTTTCCCGCGCCCGCCGTGTGTTGCTACACTCTGATCATGCAACGTTGACACTCACGACCCGCGCCCGCCGTGCGCTGCTACATCTTGCCCGCGCACGCCGTGCGCTGCTACACTCTGATCATGCAACTTAGGTGTCTAGTCGGCGTATTCACGTTTCACGTTTCACGTTTCACCGCTTGTGCTTCTTCCCCTTGGGCGCGGGGGGCGGGGCGGGGCGCAGGGCGGCGGCAAAGTGGGGGTGGGCGCGGCAGGGGGCGAGGTAAGGGCTGTCC
>JALYUO010000314.1 GCA_030853735.1 Chloroflexota bacterium | reverse complement strand
CGGCCGCGCTGCCCGATCTGACCCTCGCCGTCGCTGACGTGCTGCTGTAGCGTCCACCCCGCACCTCGCACTGTCTGCCTGATACAGCCAATCTTTTAGCGCGCTTTCGCCTCCGCTGTCAGGCGCTCTATTATCCATTCACGCGCTAGTATACGGTAGTTGATACCCTGGCGGTGAGCAACGGCTTCTAGCTGGGTGATACTGTCAGGATCTAAATCCAGTAAGATATGCCCAGAGCGTATATCCAGGGATTCAACACCTACTTCCTCAGTTTCATTAAGGAAATCGGTAAAGTCGTGGGTATCCCAGAACTCAGATGCTTCTTGCTCGGTGTCAAATTGTGGGATCTTGCTCATCATTTAGCCTCACTTACGACTATAAAAGTCACGCTCTTTTTTGGTCATATCACGAGCTGTAATTACTCGCACATAACGATAATTCCAAGCAAAAATAATAGCTAAATATCTACCGCTATCTGTTCGACTGAGGAATTGATATTTATTATCTTCTACGCGGCGTAACTTGTAGGTTGTTTTGTAGAAACACTGCTCTACTTCTTCTAATTCAACGTTGTGCTTCCTGTTGATCTTCTCTACAACCCAATCAAGCCATTCAAATCCCTCAAGACGATCCGCTAATGTAGGCACGTTTTAACTCCATTTACTAGAGCCTGTTATGCACTTTTAGTTATGATCGAAAGTGCATAATGGCGCAGCAAGGAAGCAAAGATCGAAACATAGATCGATCAACATCTTTGATAAGAGCCATAAACTATGCTAAGAACTTTCGACAGCGTTATGGGTTTTGCCTGCATGGTTGCTGCTTCTCGCAGGTTTGTGTCCCGTCTACGACACCGCCTTGTGGTAGGTGTCCAACGCCCCGAAAGTGCATAACAGGCTCTAGTAGTCTGGCAAGGGTGATTTGGCAGGCTGGGGAGCGACTGTAGCAGCGCACGGCGTGCGCGGGGTTGGCGAGAGCAACGTGCCAACATCGCGTTGACAGACTACTGAGTAGCGCGTCAAGGGGCTTTTGTCATGTTCCCAGCAACGTCGCCGGGGCCCCGCGCACGCCGTGCGCTGCTACAGTCGCTCCCCAGCCTGCCAAATCACCCTTGCCAGACTACTAGTATTCCCTGCTTATACTTCCATTCTATTCCGAAGAACTGAGGCTGTCAAGTTGCTTACACATGATTCCCACCGCTTCTTTTAATCCTCCGTGCCTCCGTGTTGAAAAGGGATCATGGTCCCGACGAGGGCACCAAATACTGGGCCAGCACCCAGCCGGTTTGTGCCGGGTCGCGCAGAGTGCGGACGTTGCGCCAGAGGCGACCGTCGTCGGCGGTTTGGTCAGGGCCGACGATTAGCAGCACGGTTTTCTCGGTCACGGCCACCAAGCGGCGACCGTCAGAGCGCGGGTCGGCCCGCAGATAGACTCCCGTGCCATCGGTGTTGCCGACCGCCACGAACTCGGCAGTGCCGGGCGCGGGCGTGGCGGTGGCCGGCGGGGGAGCCGTAGGCGGGGCGACTGGGGGAGTCGTGGGCACGGCGACCGGCTCGGTCAATGTAGGCGTGAGTTGGGGCGCGGGCAGCGGCGTGGTGCTGCTGCCGAGGTCGGCTTCGGTGGTGCCGGTGGGTGCCGGCACGCCGACCCCAGCGACCGGCAGCGTGCGGATGCGCTCGCTGATTGTCGGCCCGATCACTTGCAGGCCAAAGGCAAAAGCCAGCAGAGCCACGAGGCAGACTAGGCTCACGCCGGAGCAGCCGATGCGCGCCGGCGGCTGGTAGAGCGGGCGACCCGTGGGTTCGAGCGGCAAGCGCGGGGCGGGTGCGGGGCTGGGCATCAGCTTAGGACCGCGCCGACTAGCGAGGGGTAGCCGGCCAGCAGCGCATCCGCCGTTTGCACCGGTTTGCCTTCGAGTTGCATCCGCGCCAGTTCGAGCCAGCCCGCGCCGCACGCCACCACCAGCCGCCGCCCAGCCCCTTCCGCCGTTGGGTCGAGATCACGCAGACGGCGCACCGTGCCGGGCGGATCGGTGGCGGCTGCGCTGGGCACACCCGGCAGCAGACCGACTGCGTGTACTTTCAGCCGCCGGCTGCCCCAGTGGGTGAAGGTGCCCGGCCAGGGGTCGTAGGCGCGCACCTGACGGTCGAGCGCGGCGGCGGGTTGCTGCCAATCCAGTTGCCCAGCGGCTTTGTCCAGCAAACGGCAGACGGTCACGCCCGCCGCTGGTTGGGGCTGCGCCACGGTCGCGCCGCGCAAGTGCCGGCCTAGCGTGGTTGTCAGCAAGGCCGCACCCTGTTCGGCCAACCGTGCGCCGAGCGTGGCGGCGGTGTCATCGGGCAAAATCGGGGCTTCCTCCTGGGCCAGTAGCGGCCCGCTATCCATGCCGGAGTCCATGCGGATGATGCTCACGCCGGTCACATGATCGCCGGCCAGAATCGCGGCGTTGATCGGCGTGGGGCCACGCCAGCGCGGCAGCAACGACGGGTGCAGGTTCAGGCAGCCGTGGGGCGGCAAGTCAAGCACAGCGTGGCGCAGGATTTCGCCATAGGCAAACACGACAATGGCGGCCGGGGCGAGGGCGCGTAGCTCCTCTACGACCGCCGGGTCGCGCAGGGTGGCCGGCTGGCGGACGGGTAGGCCCAGTTCCAGCGCGGCCAGCTTGATCGGCGGCGGCGTAAGCGCGCTGCCCCGGCCCGCCAGACGGTCGGGCTGCGTCACGACCGTCAACTGGTAGCCCGCCGCCGCCAGCCGGCGCAGGGCCGGCACCGCGAGGGCGGGCGTACCCATGAAAATCACTCGGTCGTTCACCCTCACGCGCTAAGGCGCGACCGCTCCGTACACGATCTTGGCGGTTTGACCGCGCGTGACCGGGGCTGCCGGGTGGAAGGTGCCGTCATTGTAGCCACTGATGATCCCTTGGGCCACGGCCGTCTCAATATAATGGAAAAAGACGTTCGTGGCCGGCACATCGCTAAAGGTCTGGTTGGGGCTGCTGCTAACCGGCCAGCCGGCCGTGCGGACCGTGATCTTCGTCAACTGGCCGCGGGTGACCGGACTACTGGGCTGGAAGGTGCCGTCGCTGTAGCCACTAACGATGCCGGCCTGGGCCGCAGTTTCGATGAATGGGTAGAAGACGTTTGTGGCCGGCACATCGCTAAAGGTGGAGCGGGCGGGTGTATAGATCGGCAGTCCAAAAGCCAGCACCACGATTTTGGTGGCCTGCGCGCGCGTCACGTTGTTGTAGGGCCGGAAGGTGCCGTCACTGTAGCCGCTGATCACGCCGCTGTTGTGGCAGTACAGATAGTTTACGCCGGCGTAGAAGTAGTCGCTCGGCTGGACATCTGTAAATGGCGCAACACATATCCCAGTAGTGGGGCTGGGGAACACCGCCACCGGTGTGACCGTCGGCGGCGCAGGGGTGGCGGTGGCACTAGGCGGCGCAGGGGTGGCGGTAGCCGCAGGTAGAGGAGTGTTGGTGCTGGTGGCTCCCGGCACCGTGGTGGCGCTGGCTGTAGCCGTGGCGGTTGGTGGGAGGACGACCGGGCGGGCGGCGTATGCCTGCACAAACGTTGCGCCATCGGGCTGCCCGGTTGCGCCGATCTGATAACCGCCGATAGCATAAAGCGTGTTGCCTAACTGTGCGGCCCCGTAGTTGCGCGTTGCATGGCCCAAATCGCTCAAGGCCGTCCAACTACTGCGGGCGGGATGGTACTGATAGGTGGACACGGTGGGCGTATACCAGCCGCCGCCGGCGATCACCAGCGTGCCCGCCAGCACGTTCGGGCTGCCACTGGGCATGGCCCAGGCTCCCATATCGCCGAGCGCGGTCGGCAGGCTGGTCACGGCGCTCCAGGCGGGAGTTGCGGCGCTGAGATCGAGCCGCTCCACCGTCGTGACCGGCACCAGCGTACCGTTGGGGCCGGTCGGTGGCGCGCCGGGCGTATAGGTGTCGCCACCCACCGCGTAGAGGTAGCCGTCTAACGCGGCCCCCGCGATATAGGCGCGCGGCACGCTCAGGCGGGCCGTCAACTGCGTCCAGCGGCTCCCGACGGCGGCCAGCGGGTCGAACACCCAGGTATCGCCGTACACAGCGGCGGTGCCACCGTTAAAGCCGCCAAAGACATACAGCTTGTTGTTGGACACCGCCCAGCCGCCGGGCAGACGGGCCGGACTCGCCGGCCAGGGGTCGGTGCCGCTCACGGTGATCGTGTCGCTGCTGGGAAAATAGATGCTCATGGTCATCGTCGGCACGCTGGATAGGTTGTTGCCGCCGAGCAGATAGATGCCGGGGCCACTGGGGCCGGTTAGCACGGCGGCGGCCATATTGGCGGTGTAGGTCTGGCCGCCTTCACCTAGCGCGCCGCCGGGGCGCACCGTCGCTTTATAGGGCAGTTGGGCGGTTTTGCGCGCCCAGGAGCCGGGGCTGCCAGGGCTATATTCGTAGATGTTGTGCATGGCGCGGTCTTCGCCGTCCATCGCGGAGCGATCAAAATAGCCGCGCCCGCCCAGCAGATAGATTTTGCCGTTGGGCGGATAGGCCACCGCCACCGCCCGTTTGCGCGCTTGGGGCAGCGCCGTGTCATCCGCCCAGCTATCCTGCGTGACGCGGGCCTGCGCCGCAGCCGGCGGGGGCGTGGCACCGGCAAAGCGCAATGCGGCAGGCAACCCGGCCACGACCAAGAGAGCGACCAGCAGGGACATGACCCGGCGAGACATAAGGGCATCGTTCATGAGCAACCCATTGGGCCTGTCAGTGGCAGTGAGTGGTGAGGCACAAAGACGCACAATGCGTCCCGGCTATTATACCAGCTTTCGGGCCGCCGACAAGCGCGGTTAGCCGCCGATATGCGACATTTCGACTTTGGGGCGGGCGGCGGTTTCGGCGCTGCGAAGTTCGGAGTAGCGGTCGGCACGGACGGTCCAGACGCGCCGCAAGAAGGCGCTGATCTCGGCATCACTCGCGCCGGCGCGCAACAGGGCGCGAAAATCGTGCCCCTTACGGGCAAACAGGCAGGTGTAGAGCGATCCTTCCGATGACAGCCGGGCCCGGCTACACGCGCCGCAAAACGGCTGGCTGACCGAGCTGATGATGCCGATTTCGCCGCTACCGTCGGCATAGCGCCACCGCTGCGCCACTTCGCCGCGATAGTTGGGGTCCACGGGTTCTAGCGGCAGTTCCGCGCCGATGCGCGCCACGATCTCGGCGGCGGGCACCACGTCATCAAGTCGCCAGCCGTTGGTCGCGCCGACATCCATATATTCGATGAAGCGCAGGATCATGCCACTGCCGCGAAAATAGCGCGCCATCGGCAAGATCGAGTCTTCGTTCAGGCCGCGTTTGACCACCATGTTGATCTTGATCGGCCCCAGGCCCACCGCTTGCGCCGCCGCGATGCCGTCTAGCACCCGCTCCACCGGAAAGCTCACATCGTTCATGGCCTGGAAGACCACGTTATCCAGCGAGTCGAGGCTGACCGTGACCCGGCGCAAGCCTGCGTCCTTCAGCGCCTGGGCTTTGCGCGCCAACAGCGAGGCGTTGGTGGTGAGCGTCAGATCGCGCAGACCGGGCAACGGGGCCAGCATCCCCACCAGCCGCTCCAAATCGCGGCGCATCAGTGGCTCGCCGCCGGTCAGCCGCAGCTTTTCCACGCCCTGATCGAGAAAGATACGCGCCAAGCGCGTGATTTCCTCGAAGGTGAGCAGTTGAGCTGCCGGTAGAAATTGAAAATCGCGCCCAAACACCTCTTTGGGCATACAGTAGGTGCAGCGAAAGTTGCACCGATCTGTGACCGAGATCCGCAGATCGTGCAAGGGGCGCTGGAGCGCATCAGTGAGGGCGATAGCTGTTGTCATGGAGTACCTAACTCTGGTGGCAAGTAGAAAGCGGAAGGGGAAAAGTGAAAAGTGAAAAATAACGACTCAACTTTCAACTTTCGACCTTCAACTCATCCCGCAGCCTGGCCGATCCAGGCGCTGCCGTCGCTATACCACTCTTTTTTCCAGACCGGCACGGTGGCTTTGAGCCGGTCGAGGGCATCAGCGCAGGCGGCAAATGCCTCAGCGCGGTGCGCGGCAGCCACCGCGATAATTACGCTCACCTCGCCGACGGCCAGCCGCCCAGTGCGATGACGAATGCCGATGCCGTGCAAGCCGTATTGGGCGGCGACCGCTTCGCTCAGGGCGCGCATTTCGCGCACAGCTAGTTCGGGGTAGGCTTCGTATTCCAACGCGACCACCCGTTTGCCCTGGTGATTATCGCGCACTAAGCCGATAAACAGGACCACGGCACCGTCGGCGGCGGTTTGCACTGCGGCGGCCAACTGGTCTGCCGAGAGCGGATCGGCAGTCACCTCAAACGGACCGAACGCCGGCGAGCGGGGGGTAGAATCGCTCATCCGCCACTGACCGGGGGCAAAAACGCCACTTCATCGCCGTCGTGCAGCGCCTGATCGGACCGCGCCCAAGTGCCGTTGACCGCGAACGCGGTGGCGGGCATCATGGCACTAGCCCGCTCAAGACTCGGCTGCGCGGCCAGCAGGTGGCCCCACAGGTCGCGCACCGTGCTATCTGCCGGCACCTGCACGGCGAGGGTATCGCTGCCCGCCGCCTCGCGGTAGAGGGCGAACAGCCGCGCCTGCACACGGATCGCGGCGGGGGCGCTGGGGTCGTGAGTTACAGTTGGCATGAGCGGTTCCTTCTACGAATATTAGTTCGCCTACTATAGAGAGATCGTACCACACAGGGTGGGGTTGTGTCAACGGCGCACCCGCCTTGCTCATTTAGATGCCATTGGCCTGACTGACCGCTGCCGCCACTTGCTACGACCCAGCAAACGCGGTACAATTGGTCGTATAATGCCACTCTGATCAGGATTCCCGGTTGCCGACTTGGCGGTGACCCAACCACGTCCTACATACCCAAGCGGATACATGAGGATTAGAGGAGGATACTGTGAGCGCAACACTTCAGGCACCGCCGGCGACGGTGAATCCCAGCCCCACCGCCCCGACCGAGCAATTTGATACCGCGACCATCATGGGGGGTCTCTACGGCGACGGGATCATCGCCCGCAAAGGGGCGTTTCCGCGTGCGTGGGTGCAACAGTTAGGCGAAGACATCGCCGTGTCGTTTGCCGAGGCGTTGCAGCGGCCCGGCGGCGCGGTGGGGCGCGGCCCGAAACGCTACTACGTCGAGATCCATCCCGAAGAGATCCGCGGCTTCGTGGATCTGGCGACGCATCCGTGGGTGGTGGCGGTCTGTACCGCCGTGCTGGGGCCGGAGTACAAGATCGTGGAGATCGGCTTCGATGTGCCCAATCCGGGCGCGGTAGATCAACCCTGGCACCGCGATTTCCC
>JALYUO010000283.1 GCA_030853735.1 Chloroflexota bacterium | reverse complement strand
CCCACCCGCCGGCAGCCTCCAGGCCATTGTGGCGGCCTCGCCCCAGGATGTCTGGGTGGGCGGGGGGCAACAGACCTGCTCGGTGTGCGCGGGCACCTACCTCCAGCATTACGACGGCCGGACGTGGCAGGCGAGTCCCAGCCCCGAAGCCGGCATCGTGGTCAGCCTGCTGCGGCTGACGGCGACGGATCTGTGGGCCGGGGCGCGCGGTGGGATTCTGCACGGGGACGGGCAGCGCTGGATGTGGGGACCCCAGCCATTGGTGGACGTGATCGATCATGGGGCCACGGTGGGCTGGCATGTGGCCGGGGTGGGGCCGCAGGATGTGTGGGCGGTGGGCGAGAACCGCGCGACGCATTGGACAGCGGTAGCGCATTATGGCTGTGCGCCGAACACACTCGCCGTGCCGGGGACGGGCCGCCAAACCTTCCCCCCCACCGCGCAAACCACCGCCGGGCTATTTCTCGACTATTGGCGCACGCATGGGGGGTTGGCCCAGCAGGGCTATCCCCTTGGGGCACCGGTGGGCGAATGGTCGGACCTCAACGGCCAGCCCTACACCGTGCAATACTTTGAGCGGGCGGTCATGGAGTACCATCCGGAAAACGCGGCACCGTTCCAGGTGTTGCTGTCGCAGCTTGGCACCTTCCAATTCCAGCGCAAGTACGCCGCCGCCCCCCCGCCCCAGCAGGTGAACCAGACCCAGGGCCACTACTTTCGCGAGACCGGGCACTGGGTCGGCGGGCGCTTCTGGCAGTATTGGCAGCAGCACGGCGGGCTGGTCCAGCAGGGCTATCCGCTGTCGGACGAGTTCACGGAAGTCAGCGACTTGAACGGGCAGCCCTACACGGTGCAGTACTTTGAACGGGCGGTCTTCGAGGCCCACCCGGAAAACGCCCCGCCCTTTGACGTGCTGCTCTCGCAGCTCGGCACCGGGCGGTCGCACGAGAAGTACGGGACGCCCTGACGGCCGCAGCGCGCCGAGGGCGCCGCAAGGCGGAGTTTACGTAATAGTCTGCTCATGCCCTGGTGGGCACCCACCAGGGATCAAAATACCACCAGCATCGTATTTCTCACGTCCGAGCTATTTATGGTGGTATTTATAGGTCAGCGCGCAAGTCGCCCTGTGCGCTAAATTGAGCCGCCAAGGAACGCTTCTTTCGTGCTCAACCAGACCTCGGCGCGTCCCCTGTTTTGGGGCCGCAGGGCGACTTGCGCGCTATTGCTAGTTTCACACGGTCCGTGTTTCTATGCCTCTTTCACTACCCCCTGGATTATTGTGAAGTATGTCTACTGCCTGCCCAATCGGACCGTACTTCTCAGGCCTGGGCACGGCCCTTTTTAGTTGCCCCCGGCGGCTCTAGCCGGTACTCTCCGCTGCCGGGTCTATGGTTGCAGGGGGCAACACAGATTTAGCGCTGGTCGTGGCGTCGCTCGCTCCGGCGACCATGTCACCGGCAGCGGCACCCGTCGTGGGATCTTTGGTCGTGGTGCCGCGCACGTCTCGGTAATAGTCGCGCCAGATAAGGCGGTGAACGCCCAGGCGAAACGGCAGGCGGTTCAGGAACGGGATGAAGGGGAAGATCACCAGCAGCAGCGTGAGCCCCGCCATCAACGCCCATACCAGGACATCGGCGTTCGCTGCTGCCGTTGTGCTGAACGGCGGTACCTGGTACCACATGGTATAGAGCCAGAGCCAGCTCTGCCCTGGGTAGTTGTGCGTCTCGTTCATCATGCCCCACTGCGAGCCGAGCAGATTTGCCGCTTCAGCCTTGTCCGGCAGCGCACCCTCCGCCAGGAAGAGCAGCGGCCGGGTGAAGTCGTTCTGGTAGAAACCTTTGCTGCGCAGGAGTATCCCGTCTAGCGCGCCACTCGTGGCCATGCCGAGCAGCCGGTTCATCATCGTGCCGTAAGGCCCGTAATCCCCCGCAGGCACCACAAGCTGGCCCTTATCTTCGGTAGCCGTGCCCAGGGCGGTTACATAAGCGTCCTCCCATTTGGTCTGCTGGTCGGCCCCGGCCCCCGCGAATGTCTTCAGGTCGGTCGCCAAAACGGGGTCACTCTGCGCGGCTATCGTTAGCGGCTCAAGCACATAGGTCTGCGCGGTATTGATGGGGTGGGTTATACCGCCGATCCTCTGCAGCGAGAGGGGGCCCACGTATTGCACGGAGTCGGTGCCATCGTTGTAGGGTGGCCCGTACTGCGCGAGGATGCTGGTACCGCTGATTTCTGCCGTGGCGGTGGTCACAAAGTCCACCGGCTTCTCCTGAGCGTACTGCTGGATCGTCACAGGCGGGTCGTCGGGTGACGATAGCACAGCGGCGAGCACGACGCTCACTACTGCCACGAGAGCCAGGGCAAGCAGCCCTTCCCGGATCAGGTCGTAAGGCATCATGCGAATCCCGGCATAGTAGCGGACCTGATCGGAAGCGAGCGCCTGTTCCTGAGTGGTAACTCCTGCTGCCTTTTTAGCCTGGCGGCGGCCGGAGAACCACGACGACCAGCCGCGGCCTAGCTTACCGCCCCAGCGCTCTTCCCGGGCCCGCTCGGTCGCAATGTCCAGGGCATAGGGGCGCACAACGCCACGTATGCGCACCTGCACCAGGTGTACGGCCACCAGCAGCGCCAGGAACAGCGGGAGAATGATTACGTGGAAGCCATACATCTGTCCGAAGTTCATTACGTTGAAGAACGCGCCGATCATAACGCCGTTGAGGGCATCCTTTGCCGAGACTGCTATCCACTGGGCGTCAAAGTTGGTCTGAGACAAATACCCCGTGAAAGCAGTACCTATCCCCCCTACAAATAGTAGCGCGCCGGTTACCCAGGTCCATCGACGGCCGTGCCGCCAGGAGCCCTTGAAGAACTCGGTCCACAAATGGAGCGTGAGGGCAAAGAAGAATGCCTGGGAGGACCAGAAGTGGATTCCGTTGACGAAGCGGCCCACCCCGGAATCGTGCCACCACTGCGGACCGAAAGCCGACAGTATCATGCCCGTGATAATGAGTAGCACCAGGCTGGAGAGAGTGATCACGCCGAAGAAGTAGGCGGGGGAGCGGACAAAAGCCGGCAGCCGGTCGGGGAGCAGATCCTCGAGGGGCATCCACTTGCGCACGCGCTCTCGAATAGAAGTCGTTAGGTTCATGACTGGTCCGCCACACGCGGCGTATCGTGGGTATTGGGGGTACGATCACCGGCGATTGAGTTCCCTGGCAGTTCGATCGTAGAAACCTGGTGCGCGCCAGGCATCCGCAGCAGAACCGCCAGCGCGAAGACCAGCACCAATAGCCCGATCACGATGAGATTGGCTACGGAAATCAAAATAAAGCCGAATTGTATATATTGCGCGTTGTCGCCCACGGGATTGGCCTCCGTATCTTTAGCAAATCAGTTCTCACGCTGAAGCAGATCTGAGACTTATAACGCTCCCCATTGTCAAGAAATACCGCCGGCCGGTCGGCCGCTCCCTCGGTCAACATAAGGCCGTTGTAGCACATCCCTGGCACGTTTGCCTGCAATCTGAATACGTACCCGCTGGCGAACCTGCGCTCAGCCCCCGCTGACAATTGAGCCACGATTGCGGTCGCCCGCCCTGCGCGAGCGTCGTAGGGCATTGTAGACGTGCTTCGGACGGGGCCATGAAGTCGGTCACGCATTCCTGCACCTTCCCCCTCCCACCAAATCATGGAACAGCTCCTTTGCGGGTGCCCTGAGTGGCAGGGGTGGGACAGTGGCCGGCCTGAACGACCGGCGCGCCATACGCTGAGTAATACAAACTAGCCATCAAGCTAGTAATATTCACTGCTATCGTATTTTTGGCGTGAAGTATGTGGCGGCTCCCTGGCCCAGCTATGGCGGATGGGCGCGGGCCGCTAACATATGGGACGATCCTGCGGCCAGCCCATCTCTAACGATAGCGCGGCACGGTTACAAAGGGGGTATCAGCGGGTATATAAACGGTGACGAACGCCAGGCCCAGCAACGCAGCGCGGGCCGTGCGCGGCGGCCCGCGCTGCGGAGCGCACTAAAAAGTCGGGGGATCTCGCCCCCCCGCCCGCAGGATTGCCGGCGAAAACGCGGGGCGCTGGAGCCGGCACACGCCGGCCAACCCCAACCCAGTGACCCCCCGACTTTTTAGTGCGCTCCCCTGAAGGAGTAATTCCTAAGCGAGCAGTGATGTCCGCAGGCTCCAGATCTTTACCCACGATTCTAAGGGATTGTCAAACAATAACCTAACCAATTCAACAATAATGTGGTACACTGGGCTATGGACCTACCGACCGTACTTGAGCAAATCCAAACCCGCTATCGGCTGATCGCCCCCACCCTCGACGA
>JALYUO010000282.1 GCA_030853735.1 Chloroflexota bacterium | reverse complement strand
CGGGGGCACGATTGATTGGCAGTTTACGACGGCAGATGCGCGCATCAAGCTCAAACGCTTGTATCCGGTGCTCAAGCCAAAGTCACCGCCGCTAACTTCGCGGAATTAACTTGTCATAGTACTAGCGTAGCCGCTATGCACTATGACAGGTAGTAGATCCATTTCACCGCCAAATTGTGCTTCCCTTCACACATTCCCAATGTGCGGCAGGAGAGGAGCAGTTGCCATGCGGATTGGCTATGCGCGAGTGTCCACTAGTGACCAGAACCTGAATCTCCAGCAAGATGCCCTCCAGGCAGCGGGGTGTGAGCGCCTGTTTACCGATATTGTCAGCGGGGCCAGAGAGGAGCGGCCGGGGTTGAGCGCGGCGCTGACCGAGTGCCGGCCGGGCGATACGTTGGTGGTATGGAAACTCGATCGGTTGGGCCGCTCCCTAGCGCACTTGGTGGAGACGGTGGGCTGGCTCGCCACCCGCAGCGTAGGCTTCCACAGCTTGCAGGAGCAGTTGGATACGACGACGGCCGGCGGCAAGCTGATCTTCCATATCTTTGCGTCGTTGGCGGAGTTCGAGCGGGAGATCATCCGGGAGCGCACCAGAGCGGGATTGGCGGCGGCCCGGACCCGTGGCCGCACCGGCGGACGCCCGCCGGGCGTGGACGCCAAGAAGCAGAAAGCGGCCCGCGCACTCAAGCAGGCCGCGACGCACAGCATCCGCGAGATTTGTGAAATCGTCGGGATTTCGCGCAACACCTACTACAAATACACCCGTGACGGATAAAGCCCCATCGGAGGAGGCCGACGGTGCCGGGGATCAGGTAGCACCTGTCCTGATGCGAGACCCCCCGACTTTTTGATGCTCTCGTGGAGGGGGGAGTAGGTTAGCATAGCCACATTATACCATTATTTCCAATAATGTCTATTATACACTATTGTGCGTTCCGCGTGAGGCAAGTGCGCCGGATCTAGCCGACCACGACCGCTGAGGGTTATGCACCAATTGACAAGCCCTGAAAGTCGATCTATACTAACAGTGCGCTATCCGCCTGTCACATCCGCCAAATGGTTCCCGCTAGTTGCTAATCCATGTCCATTCGCCCTATCCACACGGAGGTTCCCTCATGGCCCGCATTCGCATTACCCCCGAACAGGTTCGCCAGGCATCACAACAGTTTCACCAGCCAAGCCAGCAGATGGTCCAGACGCTGACCAACACCCTGAACGGGATGCACAGTGAGTGGGAAGGCATGACCCAGCAGCGGTTCTACGGTGAGTTTGAGCAGTGGAGCTAGTAGATGACCCAGTTCGTCCAGCTGCTCGATCATATCGGCCGGCAACTCGACGGTATCGTGCGCCGTTTTGAAAGCGCGGACACTGCCGGCTGCTTCGCTCCGGCAGACCGGCTAGCACCCCGCGCAGAACCCCGCTACCCGGCCTGCCAAAGGCTGGGACCGTTTGAGGTAGTCTATGCCCCGTATCCAGGTTGATCCTGACCAGCTCCGGCAGGCCGGCACCCGTATGCAAGCGGCGACCGACCAGCTGCATCAGCTTGCGCAGGCGGTGAGCGCGGCCGCCGGCGCGCTCGATTGGGAGGCCCGCCACCGCGCCGGAGTGGACGGGGATATTGCCCAGGCCCGCCAGTTGGCCCAGACCCTCGCTGGCCAGGCCGACACCCTGGCGCATCTGCTGGCACGCAAAGCCGATGCTTTCGCGGCCGCCGACCAGCAAGGCGTACAAAGCCTGGGGCCAATCCATAGCGCTTTCACCCAGATTCAGCAGGAGTGGATGCAAGGGGTCGGGGCGCGCTATGCCTATCCGACGGCTACAGTCAATCACCTCATGCAATTAGGCACGGCACCCAATGAGCGTGTATCCGAAGTAATACCAGTGGGTATTAGTGCAGGAGCTTTGGGTATCGCGCTAGCAACAGAAATCGGTAAGAAAACACCAATCCTCGGCCCCATTGTAGGGTTCGCAAGTTACGCACAAGACGCGCACGCGGTCGGCACTGCCTGGGGAGAAGATGTCGCAGCGTATCAAGGCACCCATCTCGCCAGTGCCTTAGTGGTGGACACCGCACTCGCATTGACTCCAACCGCAGTGTCCACAGTGGCGGCGCTGGGAGGAGGTATCGTCGGTGAAGAAGTCGGTGTCACAGCAGGTATGGCTCTTGGTACCGTGTTAATTCCGATCCCTATCGTCGGTACTGCTGTGGGAGGTCTAGTAGGAGGTGTAATAGGAACGATAACAGGCGAAGTTATTGGCGGTGCTGTTGGAGAGATTGCCGGGGACTGGATCAAGGATCAGATTGAACAGACTCCTTTGCATGAAGAAGCGATAAACACGGTGGATAGAGCCCTTCAACCAGCCGCTACTACGATCTACAGCGCATTCGGAACTGTTCGCTCTATCTTCGGCAACATGGCGACTTCGGTCAATTAACGCCAGAGGATTTGCAGAATGAATCAGCAATTTCAAATATCAGTGGAAGAATTGGCCTATGCCCTTGGTGTTTTAGGTGGGGTCGGCGTGGCCGGCGGTTTTTTACGATCCGTTCTTGGGGATCGGGATCGCCGCGAATTAGACGGGCGCTTATTGTCCGCTGGGCATACGCTTATGGCACGCGGCTACTTAGACCTCAATTTAGTGACCCAGACCACGCATATCGATCCCGCCCTTCGTGCCGCTGTGCTGCCGCTAATCAATAATCAATTCTCGATCCGGTGCAGCTATGCTGCCGGTAATGGTGAGCAGGTGCTGGCTTATTTTTCGCAAAAGCCAATTATCATTGAGCATAAGCTCGTGCAGGGGGTGATTTCTCATTTGGATCTAGTTCCCGATTGGGCTACAGTCGCTGATCGTAGCTATAGATTCTTCGATCTCCCACTGACTCGCGCTGATGATCAGGGTTTCCATCCTGTGGGTAACGTGCCTATTAATTACCTGTATCGCCCTCAGACCCAAGAGAACGCTTCCAGCCCGGACACACTGACCCTACAGCTACAGCGCGAGGGTCTACTACCCTTAATAGCACAACAACTTGCACAAGACATTGTGGAGTCCGAGGCTCATAGTAGTGTTATACGGACTCAAACTGGCCCGGCGGGCTTGACGGCTGACAGAGGATTTTTGATCCTCAGAAGTTGGCAACGGTGGTGGCTATTGGACCTACAGCCGCAGAACTCCTCCGTGGTAATCGTTTACCAGGGTACTCGCTCCCTTTATAACACATTATTCCAACGCTTGATCCAATAGTGATTGCTAGAGCCTGTTATGCACTTTCCAGGCGTGGGACACCTGCCACAAGGCGGTGTCGTAGACGGGACACAAACCTGCGAGGATCAGCAACCATGCAGGTAAAACTCATAACGTTGTCGAAAGTTCTTAACATAGTTTATGGGGTTCTTTGAGGATTAGTGTGCTTGAGTACCGACCACTCAAGGTGCTTCGGCGGTTTCACCTAGCAGAGGAGTCACCAAGCGACCTTATAAGTTACCATGCGTACTCGGTTTGGCTTCGGGCACCCGACCCCATCCTTGCGTGCCACCGACTCAAGCACACTAATCCTCAAAGAACCGTTTATGGCTCTTATCAAAGATGTTGATCGATCTATGTTTCGATCTTTTGCGGCTCTTTGAGGTTTAGTGTGGTTGAGTCCCGACCGCTCAAGGTATTCCGATGGTTTGGCACTCTAGTGAAGCCTCTAAGCGAACCGAGAGGCGTTAATTTCTAGGTGGTGCAAGGAGTTGCACCAAGCCGGATCATTGAGTCCTTGCCACTCAACCACACTAAACCTCAAAGAGCCTCTTTTGCTTTCTTGCTGTGCTATTATGCTCTTTCGTTCACAACTGAAAGTGCATAACAGGCTTTAGAGATAGCCTTTTAATACTGTTCAGACCGCTCTCGATAAATATTTATGGATCTAGCGTATGCCACGTATCCGCCTTGACCCCGCTGCCTTGCAAGCCCTGGCTGAACCCTTTAGCCGGGCGGGGGCCGATCTGTGGGATGCGGATGCGCGGCTGGGGCAGCTACACGCGCTGATTGGCGGTGAGGCGGAAGCCCTGGGCGCGGTGGAAAATCGGATCCTCCAGGCGCGCGGGCAGGCGCGGCTGCTGGCCGACCGGGCGGGGGAACTGGCGGATCGGCTGCGTCGAGCGGCCGCCCGCTTTGCTGAAGCGGACCAAGCAGGCGCGCAGGCCATCGGACAGGTGTTGGGCGCGGCGGTGGTCCTGTCGTGGCAGGCAGTCAGCGAGGCGCAACGCGCCCAGCTCACGTACCCGCAAGCCACCGTCAGGGCCTTCAGCCGGTTAGGTGGGGGCGGGAGTGGGGGGGGCGGAGGCGGCGCCGATAGTGTGGCTATGTCCGTTCCGCCACAAGCCGACGGCGGTCGGGTGCTGATCGATATCGCCCAGGACAAAGCATTAGACCGGATACCCGGCGCGTCTATAGCGAAGGATGCCTGGGACTTGCTGGATTCGCCGGCGCAACAGCAACGGGTCACGGCGGCCCGTGATGCCTGGTCGGCGGCCCGCCAGCAGTACGGGCCCACCTCCGCCGCAGCAGACAGCGCGCACCAGCATTATCTGGAAGTCTACTTTTATGGGATGCCGGTTGTCGGATCCTGGTTTGAACTGGCCGGGTGGTTGCTGCAAACAACGGCCACCCCGGTCGGCGACGATACCGTTCTCTCGCCCCTGAGCGGGGGACCACAGCCCTAACGAGTACGATAGATGCCCTTCCAGCCTCCAGTAAACCAGGAACTAACGATTGACGGCGTGACCTACCGCGTCGCCGAACATCCGGCTGCGCCGGGCATCCCCTACGGGCAGGAGGGGCGACAGGCTATCGTCTACCGGTAAGGAATGGCACATCGAGCGCGGGTTTCATCGGTTGAAGGGCGCGCCCTTAGCCCGGAACCCGTTGTATGTGCAGCGCGATGACCAGGTGACGGGGATCACCCACCTGCTCAATCTGGCGGTGCGGGGGTTGCCGCTGGTGGAGTGTGTTGTACGGCGCAACTTGGCGGTGGCTGAGGAAGAACTGGGGGGCTTGCACGCCGAAAACCCATGCGTATCAAGTTAAGCGGCCCGCGATTCTGGGGGCGGGATGCGATCCCGCTCCTGGGCTTTAGTCAAGCGCGCTACCGTCGCGGCCTGCTTGGTCGGCAGCAGGCCGGGGTCTTGCAGTAACTGATACAACGCCGGTTCCGTGGCCCGTTTGGTAATCCCGTAGCGCCGCCCGACCACCCGCACCATCTGTCGCAGCACCCGGCGGACTTGGCGTGCCTGGCCCCAGGCACTCGCCAACAGCAACCCATACCGCTGGAGGCGCCGGCCCAAGCGCCACAAGCTGCGCTCCGCCCGTTGCCAACTGCCCGCCGCGATGATCCGATGTTGCAACACCAATCCCAGCAATTTCGCATAGACCTCACAGAGCACCCGCCACGGCTTGCGACTCCGCCACTCATCCACCGCGCCCAGGCTTTTCCACCGCTTGAAGAGGAGTTCCACCTCCCAGCGGGCGCGCAGCAGCACCAACGCTTCGCCGAGGCTCAGTTGCGCCCCGCTCGTATTGGTGAGCAGTAGCGTCCAGCCCGCGAGTTGCCAGCCCCGTGGGCTCACCGGCACCCCGCGCCGCAGGGCCTCCGCGAGTAACCCCGCCCGCCGCGCCTCCGCGATGACCGGCGGCACGCGCTGCCAGAGCAGCCGGCAGCGCAGTTGCTCGGCCTGCCCCAGCAGGATAACCCGTTCGCCCGCTTCCCCGCTCTGGGCCGCTAACCAAGTCGGTAAATCCAGTTCCTGCCCGGCCAGGTCCAGGACGCTGGCCTGCATGGCGAGACGTGAGAGCCAAAAGTCGCCCGCCGCGTCCCAGGCGGCGAAGTGGCGGATGTTGAAAAAGCCGAGGTCGCGCAGGCGTAAACAGCCGGTCGGCGCGGGCGGCAGGGCCGTGGCGGCGGTGCGATCAGCCACGCGCCCGGCGGTCAGCACCCCGGTCACGCCCCCCCGCAGCAGGTCGAGTTCGAGCAGCAGCTTGAGGGCGGCACTGGCCCCGGTCGCATGCCCACAGCCGGACCAGACTTCCGCCAAACTGGGGGGCAGCGTGATGACGGTGCCATCGGCGACGAGGACGGCGGCGAAGCGGTGGAGGAGGGCGAGAGCCACCGGGGCCGCAGGCGCGGCTTGGGCGAGGGTGGCCTCCAGCAGGCCGCGCAGGAAGGTAGCGGCGGCGGGGGTAAAGCGGTCATCGAGGGCTTGCGGGGAGAGGTCACAGCCTAGGAGGGCGGCGGTATCGGCGAGGTCGTCGAGCGTGGCGGCGGGCTGGGACCACCAGCCAAAGACGAGGGTTTGGGCAAAGAGGGGGCCGGTGAGCTTGGATTGGCGTTGCACGAAGCCGCTGGAGCGGGCGGTGGCGGCGGCCTGGGTGAGCAAAATTTCCTGCATGAGGGTCGTCAGTTGGGGTATAGTAGTGGACATGGCGCGGCTCCTTGGGCGAATGGGGTGGATAAGAGACCTCCTATTGTCGCCCAAGAGCCACGTTTTGTCATCCACATCTTAGCTTGATACGCATGGGCGCACAAGAACGGCACCCCACCTGGGATGCCGTTCGCCGGCTAGGACTAAGCCTCCGCTTGCTTGACGTACTGGGCGGGATGCACATCCAACGTCTTTTTGCAGCCCGCCGCGCAGAAGTAATACGTCTGCCCTTCATGCGTGCTTTGACCGGCCGCCTGCTCCGGCTGGATTTGCATACCGCATACGGGATCTGTGACCATGGGGTTACCTCCTTTCTGTGCAGTGTGCGATCACGGCCCGCCGCCCGGCACGAACAGCCGGGCGGCGCTTTGGGCGAGCGTGACCCAGGGACCGGGGAGCACCCCGGTGAGCAGGGTGGCCCCGCCCAGGATCAGCAGCCCGGCGCGCAACGCCGGCGGCGTGCGGGCGGCCGGTGCCGGCCTGCACGTACAGCGGCTGGATCAGCCGCACGTAATAGTAGAACGAGAGGGCGGTATTAAGCACCAGCACCACGGCCAGCCAGCCCCAGCCGGCCCCCAGCGCCGCCCCGATCAGCATGGTCTTGCCGACAAAGCCGCCGAAGGGCGGAAAGCCGGCCAGCGAGAGCAAGCACCCCGTCAAGACCGCCGCCGGCAGCACCGCTTGCCGGCCCAGCCCGGCCCAGTCCGCGAGGGTGTCGCTGCCGACCTGGCGTTCCAGCGCGTCCACCGCCAACCACGCGCCCAGGTTCATAAACAGGTACACCGCCAGGTAGACCAGCAGCCCCGGCACGGCTAACGGGTCGCGCCCGGCCGCCGCCACACCGACCAGCAGGTAGCCGGCCTGGGCAACCGAGGAGTAGGCGAGCAGGCGCTTGGCGCTGGATTGCCGCAGCGCAAAGACATTGCCGACCGTCATGGTCAGCGCGGCCCCAACCGCCAGCGCCACTGGCCAGCGAGAGCACTAAAAAGTCGGGGGGGCTCAGGCCACCGCTAACAGCCCCTCGGGATCTGGTATTTGCCCCGACCGAAAGTGCGGATACCAGGTGCGGAACGTGCCTTCCCAGTCCTCATTGAGCACCTGCGTGCGCACTTGCAGCAGCAGATGCGCCCCCTCCGGTGTCCATTGCATTTGCTGCTTCTTCACCATCCGCTTGCTGATCACCTGATTGATCGTCGACTCGACGAACCCTGTACTGATCCGCTCGCCCTGGCGATACCGCTCGCCGTAATTGACGATCGATCCCGCATTGTTGGTGATGTAGGTGTCCAACTCCCGCACGTATTTGAGCATCCGCGCCGCCGACTCGCGCCCTGGTTGTGGGATCGTGGCCCCCTCGGTGGCGTAATCCCAGCTCGCTAGCACTTCTTCCACCTCGCGCAATCGATCCAGCGCCTGGGAGCTGTTGCCAGGCCAGAGGTAGTGTTTCACGCTGTCCAGCCGGTGCGCCAGACTCTCCTCCTGCGCCGGGTTCGCGCTGCTTGTGGCTGCTGGTAACTGCCGCCCCTGTGCACATTGTTGGAGCACCGTGATCCGCATGGTCAGATGGAACCAGTCCAGGATGTGCTCCGCTGCTGGGTGGATATATTCCGTGAGCTTGCGCAAGCTCGCGCCGCCATCCGAGAAGAAGGTCACTTGCTGATTAGCCGCCAACCCCTGCGACTCTAGCAGCTCAAAGAGCCGGCGCTTCGGTTTCTTATCCACACTTTGCACCAGAGCAAAGACCTTGCTTGACGGCGGCACCTCTTCCGGGTCGTCGCGGTGGAAAGCCAGGATACTTTTGCCCGCAATGATCTCGAACAGGTTTCCCGTCGACGCTCCGGTCGTGCCGCGCCGCGCGCGCACAATCCCGCCGTCTAATCCGACCGCCAGCGGGCCATCGGGGATCGGGAGCTGATTCCGCTCGGCTTGGCAGCCGGCGCCAAACATCGCTTGTTCGGTGCCCAGCGCCGCCTCGCTGCGCCGCGCCACCTGCAGGGTGTGGTTGCGCACCGTGACCGCACTGTGTTTCTGGTTGATCGGCAGCACCTCGTGGAGCACTTGCGTGGTCACGCCATAGGAGGCCAGGGCGGCCCATTTCGTCTCCAGATAGAGCAACTCAGGACTGGTGCGTTCGGGCAGGAGGGCGGCGAGCGGGCGAAAGGTCTTTTCCGTGTGCGGCTGACAGTCACAGTGTTCCCAGCGGGGATTGGGCACCTCGACCCGGCCGAAGAGCGTGCGGAACGGGGCCGTGTCGCTCTCCTTGCGGGGGCGCTTCTTCCCACAGGCGGGGCACGCCCGCTGCTCGTCGAGCTAGGCATCGATCTGCTGCGCGATGACTGTCCCCTGTAGCTGCGCGAGCAGCTGTTTACTCTCCGCCAGCATCAGACCGAGGGTGGCGAGGGTCGCCGCAGTCCGCGTCAGCGGGAATGACCCCTGGAGGCATTCACTACCATGTAACCGTTCACCCGTATAGCCGAATTGACAGTGAGTGATACTACAGACGATTCTTGACACGGAGCGCACCTTGCAGCATACTCTAGCTATGACTGACGTGCCGTGTCCGGTCGCGATTGCCCCGGCAGACTGGGAGCACACCCCGCTCGCCGTGCGGGGCGTGGTGCCGACCCTACTCGCCGAGGTGCAGACTCTGCAAGGCCAGGTCGCCGACCTCACCGCGCGCCTCAACCAACATTTCGGCAACTCCTCGCGCCCCCCGTCCGCTGATCCGCCCCACGCCCCCCCGCGCCCCACGCGCCTCCCCACCGGCCGCAAACGCGGGGGGCAGCCGGAGCATCCCGGCCATCACCGCGCCCTGCGGCCCCCCGCCCAGGTCGATGAGTTGCACCGCCCCCGCCCCGTGTGCTGTCCCCACTGCCAGACGGCGCTGCCGCCCGACGCGCCCGCAGCCGCCCCGCCGCAGCGCCGCCAGATCTGGGATCTGCCCCCGATCCAGGCCCACGTCACCGAGCATCCATTGCTGGGGCTGACGTGTCCGGGCTGTGCCGCGCTGGTCTATGGCGAGCTACCCCCTGACGTGCCCACGGGCAGCTTTGGCCCGCCGATCGTGGCCCTGGTCGGCTTACTGCATGGGCGCTTCCGTTTAAGTGCCCGCGCAGTGGTAGCGATCTTAGCGGCTGTGTTTGGCGTGGAAATGGGCCTGGGCAGCGTACCCGCCTGCTGCGCCACCGTCAGCACCGCCTTGGCCCCCTGCTATGAGGAAGTCGCGGCGGTGCTACGCACGCAGGGGGCGGTTAATGTGGACGAAACGGGCTGGAAGCAAGCCGGGGTCCGCCATTAGTTATGGGTGGCGGTGGCGGCGGTCTGTACCCTCTACCGGGTCAGTCGGCACCGCGACCGGACGACGTTACAGGCGCTACTGGGCGTAGTGTTTACGGGGGTGATCGGGTCGGATCGCTATAACGCCTATGGCGGGCGCGACCCGACCCTGCGCCAATTATGTTGGGCGCACTTGCAACGCAATCTGCAAGCCTGCGCCGAGCGCGGCGGGGCGGCGGGAGCCTGGGCGACGGCGGTCGTAGGCCAGGTGCGGGAGGTGTTCCAGCATTGGCACGCCTATCAAGCAGGCACCCTGGACCGGGTGGGCTTGCAAGCGGCGCTGGTCCCGGTGCAACGCGCAGTGCAGCGCTTGCTGGAGGCGGAGGGGGCGCAGGCGTTGCCGCAAGCCGCCGCGTTGCGCCGGGAGTTGGGGGCGGTGTGGCCGGCGCTGTGGACGTTTGCCCAGGTGCCGGGCGTGGAGCCGACCAATAATCGGGCGGAACGGGCGCTGCGCCCGGCGGTGCTGTGGCGCAAAGGGTGTTTCGGTACGGTAAGTGCGGACGGGAACGAGTTTGTGGAACGGATCTTAACGGTGACGGCGACGTGTCAGCAGCAGGGCCAGGCGTTGTGGCCGCTCCTGGGCGCAGCGGTGCGCGCCTACTGGGCCGATAGCCCGGCTCCCC